>JACCXN010000008.1 GCA_013696965.1 Bacteroidota bacterium
GCGAAATAGCCACCAAAAGCCCAAGTCCTGTTTTTTGAGTTATGCGCTACTCCCTCCTGTCGGACAAGGCGCAAGCCACAGGCGTAAGGAACTTTTATATTTAAAAGGGCCTGGTTCGCTTTCTCCGTTTGAGTTTATCGCCCCCAAAAATCTGCACTAAATGCGCCAAAAAGAAAAGTTTTTTGTCACATTTAATGCTTTGATTTTCTTCAAAGGGGCGAGAAACTCAAGCGGGGAAAGGGCAAGGCCACAGCTCTATCAATATAAAAATAAAATTGCTTGATTGGGGGGCTTAAAATCTATCAAGGATAGGGCTGAAATGAAAAAGGAATATTGTTTTATTGAGGGTCTTCCACCCTCAAACTCCTGGATGCTCATTTTTATTGATAAATCCGCACTGCCAACCGCACTGCCAAAGCTTTATTAATAAAAATCGAGCGATAAATACAAAATAATTGAAATTTTATTGTCCTTACTTACAGTGTGTTAAATGATTTTTTGGAAATATTTTACCAAAATCAGTGATTTTGCCAAAATCGGAGATATTTATAAGATATATACTAATAATGGCAGAGATGCTGAATAAAAAAAATCAGATATGATAAATGAAAGCAAACAAACAAAATGAAGAAATCGGAATAAGCTTTTTAGGTTTTAAATTACGTAGTGTAAATCCTTCGCCAGAAGGAATAAAAATAATAAAAATGGTATTACTGTTTTTGTTGTTAATGGTAATTTTATTGAAAGTTTTATGATTTTATTTTTTTCAATTGAAATTATCAGTTGAAAAAAATAAAATAGTGATGTGAAAAGTTTATCTTAGCCGTTGAAAATGGGAGCTTTAAAACTTACATATAATCAAGAAAAACCATTGTTAAAAGTGGTGCAAGGAACTTTTTTAAATGAGAAAAAAGGTTGTGCAGTGGCGTACCGTTATGGGTTTAACGGTATGGAGAAGGATGACGAGGTGAAGGGAGCGGGAAACCAATATACATCCTTATATAGAGCATATGATCCTCGAATTGGAAGATGGTTAAGTATTGATCCAGAAACTAAACAATTTGCTGATTTGACTCCATATAATAATAATGAAAATAATCCTATTATAAATGCTGACCCAAATGGTGATTGCCCTTGGTGTGTAGGGGCATTAGTAGGAGCAGCATTAGATGTCGGTTTACAATTAACAGAAATTGCCCTTGATGATGATAAATCTTTAACTAATTTTAGTTTTACCTCGGTTGGGGTTTCAGCGGTAGCAGGTGCTACTGGAGTAGGAATTGCTACTAAAGTGGACAAGGTTTTGAAGGTTGCTAGCATTGCAAGTAAAACGGCCACTACAGTTATTAAGGTAACCACTAATGCTGCAACAGATGCTGCAACAAGTGTGGCAAGCCAAGTAATTAAAACGGGTGAGGTTAATGCTAAAGAAGTATTAATAGATGTGGTTGCAGGAGGAACAGTCGGAAAAGTTGCTGGTGATGCTGCGGAAAAAGCAGCTAAAAATTCGCCTGTAGGGAAGACATTAGCAAGACAAGCAGATAGAGCCGAAAGAGTAGCAGGAACTAACCCAAGACCTACACGACAAGCTGCAGCAGAAGCAGCAAAAAACAAAGTTGCAAATCACGCTGCAAGTCGTGGTACAGCAGCAGGCGTAGCAGCTTCTGGAACAGCCTCTGAAACAGTCAAAAAAGTAGTGGGGAAAGAAGAAAATTAAAAAAGTAAATTGTTTAAAATTGTCATGTTAAAAAGTAAAATAAATTTTACAAATCTAATTTTAGCCATAATAGGTTTTGGTACAATTGCATTTTTTATAAATATAAAAACAGCCTTGTTTTTAATTGTTTTTTTATCTGAAATAGCAGTTGTTACATACCTTTTTATGAATATATATAATTATTTTATAAGCAAAAGAGATATAAAACTTTTAAGATTGATTTTAGTTTTAGTATTTATTGCCCTAGCTATAAGTAGTCTATTATATTTTTTTTATGGAACCTATGCCTTACTAAAACCTTTATCTATATCAGCATTAATCTTTGTGATGGTTTTAGGATTTAATTGGTGGCTGTCAAAAAGAAATGGCTAATCAAATTTTACAAGTAAGAAGTGTAATTTCTTGCAAATTCCGAGAAACCCAGTAGGCGCGAAGCTGAAGCCAGGGGAAGTGTGTAAGGGCTTCGTGACAAAGTACAGGCCAGGCTTTAGGAAAGGGTTTAGCATTCGATATGTCCGATTAAATTGGGTGTTTTTTTGTAGTGTAATTAAAGAGTTGATAAAGCCAAAAAGTGTTCTACGTAAAAAATGGGATTTAATATATTGTAAATCAAAAATTTAAGAAATATTATTTCCCTTTATTTTGGTGTCGTAATGTCAGTGGTTCAGCCTTGTTAATATACTTGCTGAACTTGTCTTTACTCCTAATTAGCTACACTTGCAATATCACAGAAAAAAAATAGCTTTTCTATACTTGCAGTATCATTAAAGAATCAATCCGGTTTTAAGGTTTTTTTGCGCCGCAACTTTAACATTACCAGGTCACCTGATTTAAATTTTTGTTCCATATTAAATTAAATTAAATTTTTGTTTTTCTTTTCCTGTTCAATAAAGAAAGCTACAATTATAACCAACAGGCAAAAGAATAGCATAATTGCAAATTTTTGAGACTGTTCTTTATTAAGCGTTATAATCCGCCATTTAATAAGTAAAGGAAATATGGTAATAGCAAACCACCATACTAACTTATGCCACATCTTTTCACTAAAGGCCTTTATGCTCTTGTAATTTAAATCGGGCAGATTATCATTAATTAGTTTGCCAAAAAATGATCCGGCTAAAAATATTAAAATCTCTTTCATGCCTTTATGAAATGAATTGCTGATGAATAGTGCTTTTAAAAATAAATCCGTCCAGGAACTCAATCAATAAATTTTTCTTATCCTCTGGTAATTGCTCTATTTTTTTAAACTGAATAAGTAAACGCTCATCCTTTAGCATGTCTGTTGCTTTATTGTCCAGTGTTCCGTTCATCAAATAATCCGGGCTAACTTCTAAAGCTCTTGCAATTTTATTCAGTACATCAGCCGAGGGGGAAGCATCCCCACGCTCATAACGGCCTATGTTGGTATAATGCACCCCGGCCAGCTTGGCCAGTTCCTGTTGAGATAACTCTTTATTATCCCTTGCATCCTTTAAACGGGTGGCTAATGTTGTTTTTGCTTGCTTTTTCATATGCTGAAACTTTAATGTAGAAATACTTATTAACAGCACAAAGATACATAATATGCACGCAAAAGACTGATTTTATAAAGTGATTGTGAATAACTATTGCAAGTCCTTTGTAAATAAATAAAGTCAAAGTGATAAGTTTGTAGCGGAAACGCACATAAAAATTTTATCAACAATGGAAATCCCCGAAATCAAACAGAAGCTCACTTTGGCAGAAGTAATAAAACATTACGGATTAAAGGCAGACAAGCAGAACCGCATCAACTGCCCTTTTCATGATGACAAGACCCCATCAATGCAGCTTTACTGGAAAACCCATACGGCTTACTGTTTTAGCGGCAATTGCAAGACCCACGGGAAAAGTCTGGACGTGATAGATTTTATAATGCACAGGGAAAACACCACCAAGGCAGAGGCCATAAATAAGGCAAAAGAAATGATAGCGGGAGAAGCATCGCCCGCAGAGCAATTAACAAGGACGGCCATACTCACTAAAATGTTTACCTACTTTAAAAATGCAGTGCACAACAGCAAGCCGGCCAGGGAATACATAGAGCAAAGAGGCCTGGACTTTACAAAACTTGAAATCGGTTATAACTCCGGCCAGTTCCACCACGGGACAAGGAAAGATGAAACACTGATAAAAAACTGTTTGGAAGTAGGATTGTTACAGGACACGGGACTGGTAAGCAGAACGGGAGCCAAAGCATTTAAGCCCTTTGCAAAGTTCTGCATTGCCTTTGCCTTAAGGAACAGGGCAGGACAAGTAACAGGCCTTTATTTTAGAAGCACGGTAAACGAGCAGGAAAGCAAGCATTTTTATTTAAAAGACAGATCCGGCCTTTATCCCGAGTACCCGAAAGCAGGAACAAAAAAACTGATCATTGCAGAATCCATCATTGACACGGCCACGCTTTTACAGCTGGAGGAAATCACAGAAGAACACAGCTTACTGGCACTCTATGGAACCAACGGGCTGACAGAGGAACACATCACAGCAATAAAGGATCTGCAGCACTTGGAAGAAATCATCTTTTTTTTAAACGGAGATAAAGCAGGAATAGAAGCAGTAAAAAAACACAGCCTGGCACTGCAGCAGTTAAAGCCACTGGTAAAAATATACAACATAGAACCACCGCAGGGAGAAGACATCAACAGCCTGTTACAAGGCCACCAACCGGAAATATTTACAGAACTGCTAAATAAGAAAACCTTTATTTTTTCAACTGAGAAACCACAAGAAAACAAAGTTCAGTTGAAAGAAAAAAGCACAGAACAGCAGGAGCATCAGGAAGAAAAACAAATCTCCCTGGACACTAAAAACCCTTTTAAAATCCGCTATACAAGCCAAACAGCAAACTATTACATACAAGGAGGAATAAGCAAAGTATTGGACAATATGAAAGTTACTTTAGTAGTGGAAAACCTTCAAAGCCTTTTAAAATCACGCAACAAAGTAGATTTATATGAGGACAGACAGGTTGAAAAACTTTGCAAGGAAGTAGCGGAAAAATTAAGCTTAAGAAAAGATTTATTAGAAGCGGATCTGTACAAGCTCACGGACTTACTGGACGAGTTAAGGGAAACAGAACTACTGCAAAACAAAGAAGGAAAAGAACAAACGGGAGAAACCATTTACCCGCTAACCACGCAGGAAAGAGGACAGATAGAAACACTTTTAAAAAAGCCAAAACTGATACAAAAATTAGGCGAGCTGTTAGGAAAAGCCGGAATAGTTGGAGAAGAAAAGAACCGGATTTTTTTACTGATAATTGCCATCAGCTACAAAATGCCGGAAACATTGCACGCATTAATACAAGGCTCATCAGGAAGCGGAAAAACAAGATTGTTAAAACAAATATCCGATTGCATACCACAGGAAAAAGTAACCAAGCTCACAAGAATATCAGACA
>JACCXN010000009.1 GCA_013696965.1 Bacteroidota bacterium
TACCTGTTTGCGGGGCAAAAGAACCGGACTCAGTAACAAACAAATTGTTTTCGAACCCGAATTCAGTACTGGTGGATGGGGCAAAACCAGTTACAGAAACAGACTGTCCAACTGTAGCAAAAGCATCCTTGACCACAAGGGTATTTGCGAAGCTTTGTGCGAACAAGGGCTCTGCACAATCAGTATCCTCTAAAACTGGCGAATCGCAGAACATGGGATCTGCTACGCTCAAAGGTTCATTGGTTACCGGATCGTGAAAATAATCAGGCCATCCGAAAAACTCCACAACACCACCTACCGTAATCTCAAACATATCGTCTTTGTCATTGAAGAGGGGACGGTTTCCTTGAATTACGTAAGTAGCAGGGTTAAGTGGATCATTAGGATCACCGGCCTGTCCGCGAATATCAGTTCCATTATTAGAAATGAACAATTGACTGGCGTTACTTGCGTCAAATGCTATTCCGAAGGGATTCCTAAGCCCCCAGCATTCGAGTACAAGTGAACCCGCTACATCAGCAGCCGATGGATCGAAAGAATATACTGAACCTACACCAGCGATTATCCAATCCTGAGGATTGTTTGGTGTAGCCGCGGCAACTACATACTCGCTGGTTTCTTCCCCAGTATCAAATGCACGGTATGCTGCAGTTACTGCGTTTGAATCTGGATCTAAAGGAGTTGGTACGCGGGCAGTAAAGCCATTGGGCGCGAATGTAATGTCCACAGGCGCCATGTCCCTGAAGCCAGGGGCATCTGCTACCCAATTAAATGCATTGTCCGAACCAACTACACCTGAGTTAGTGGCCGTACCAATGCTTATATACCCTCTTCCGTTCGGTGCGAATTCGATGGTATTGAGGGAATTGATTTTTTTTGCAAAAGTTGAAAATACACTCAGTTAATAGATTTTAAGGTTTGATTGAAAATTCCGTTTGGAATAGTAAAAGCCCTACAAAAGGCGCATTTTGCCCATTAATACAGGAAAATAGAGCATCCATTCATTCAGACTTGAGAGTATTTCATTCGGCATCTAATTAACCCCACTTACCGAAAAAAGCAACATTAGCAACCGGTTCTTTAATACTATTGTGCTATAATTAATTAAACACAAAAAATTATGAAAACTATTGTTATACTATTCCTTGTACTATTTGCTTCAAAAGCAAATTTTGCTCAAGATGCAAAACTTGGAGAAAATGCAAAACCAGAATTGAAAAAATTTACGGGTCAATATTACGATTCTAAATTGTATTTTAATTGGTTGGTTACAAATGTTAAGGATAATGGTGTATTTGTAATAGAGAAAAAAGCAAATAATTCTTATACTATTGTTGCAATTAAAGAGGCTATAGGTGTAAAGATTAGTTTGCCTATTTTATATTCTCACAATTTGGAGGATATCAGTTTTATAGGAGGAGTTTATAGAATAAGATTTATAAGTGATGGATATTCTTTTACAGGAAATGACATTCATGTAAACTGTAAAAATGTAGAAGAAACATTGTATCAGGCGGAAAAGCTGGGGGGAAGAAACAAAAATCATTAAAAGTTTAAATCATGAGCTATACTCTGATTGCGTTGCTAAATATTATTTCAATGGCAAACATTGCAATAATGCCTAATTCTGTTCCAGAAAAAAAGGGAGATATGACTGAATTTGTTGTATTATCTGGTGAATATCATTATCCGAACATTCAATTGCACTGGGTGGTTAAAAATGTAAATACCGATGGAGTTTTTTTGATTGAAGAAAAAGTGGATGATGTTTATAGTCCTATTGGTTTACAAAAAGTAGAATGTATTGAAATTGCAGAACTGCAGCATTTTTCCCATAATATTGATGATACATCTTTTAATAAAGGAATTTTTCGAATACGGTATATTAATAAAACGAATCACTGGATTGATGGACCAGATTTTACAGTAATGCTGAAATAAATTTTGAAATTTAATTCAAGAGCTATTCATGAAAAAAAAACAGGATTTTTTTTATTCATTTATTTATCAAATGGTTCTATGCCGGGATTAATTAATAAGATTTTTTATTCATTTATTGAGTCATTTATTTTTTTTACTTTTTATAACTTAATGCTTCCTTTTTTGACAATATTTATCAAACAGAGATCAACAATGAGATCTTAGTAAAGAAATTATGAAACAGAAAATTCTCGTAGTAAATGAAGATTGCACTTTACTGGCAATAACTAAAATAAGCATAGGGAAATTTGGTTATGATGTAAAAGCAATCTCAGAAAGCCAAAAGATTTATACATCGATAAAAGAATTTGGGCCCCACCTGATTATTCTTGAAGAAAGGCTCAACGAAAAGGAAGCCATGAAGCTTGACCAAATGATTAAAAGTGACGCTTCTATAAATACCCCATCTGTTATTTTATATTCCGGGCTTACTTACCCAGGTGAAGTGCATGTTGAAGATTTCATAGAAATGCCTTATGATATGTATTTTTATAATTGCACCTTGAAGCCTTTCTTACAATAAAAAAACAAAAGTCAATGTTTTCATTTATTGAACGAAGTAAAAAGTAGTATTGATATTTTAGTAGTAAAAATATGGAACCAGCAAAGAATATAAAAATATTAGAGAATACAAATTCAACCTCCTGGATGGATGAAAAGGGAATAATATATTCAGTTTCCAAAAAAGCTCCACAACCCACTATTGAACAATCAAAAAAAGACCTCGATGAATTCAGGAAACAATTCGGAGAAGGAAAGTTTTGCTTTCTAATGGATATTTCTGAATCAACACCATCCTCCAGGGAAGCAAGAGATTATGCCGCAGAAGAATTAAAAAAATGATTAAAGCGATGGATCTAATATCAAATTCAGCTGCTGGGCGTATGATTGCAAATCTTTTTTTTGGTTTAAAGCCTCCTTCTTTCCCCACTAAAATGTTTAACAACGAAAGTGTTGCAAGAGAATAGTTAAATCAATACTTGGATTAAAATTACAATTAAGATATGTCTGCATTAAAAAAATCAAACGAGGAAAAACGGTTAATAAAGGCTCTTAATCAACTATCGGAATTTTCAAAAGGCAATTATTCAGTTCGGGAAAAACCTTCAGGAAAGGGCGATGAATGGGATAAATTACTTTCTGGGATAAATGCACTTGGGGATGAATTATCTGCTAAAGTTTTGGCAATAGGGCAGGATGATCGTATGCATGCAATTTTGGAAGGGGCTCTTCAATTGAATTTAGGGAATTATCATCACACAATTCCCCTTTCTGAAAAAAACGATTCACTTGATGCTTTGTCTATTGCTTTAAATACGCTTTCTGATGAGTTAATGAATTCCAAAAAGGTAATCGATAGCTTTGAGGAAAGGATCAATGGAATTCTGGAAAGTCTTTTGAAATTCACTTTAATGGATTTTTCCCAGAAAGTGGAAGTGACAGGTAAAGGAGATGAGTTTGATGCCATTGCCATAGGCGTAAATACTTTAATTGAAGAACTGGAAGCATCATTTAGAGCAGAGAGGGAGCAGGCAAAAGAATTAGAGACAGCCACCAAAATATTAATGTTAAAAAACCAGGTATTGAAGGGGGTTGAGGAATTGAACGATGCAATTCGTGGTGAAAAATCAACAGAGGCGCTTGCACAAAGTATAATTAGTTACCTGGCCTCTCACCTTAACGCTCAAATAGGGGCTTTTTATGTTATCGAAAATAAAAAACATTTAAAGTTTATAGCTGGCTATGCATACAGTAAAAAACATCATGCTCAGGGAAATTTAATACATTTTGGAGAAGGGCTTGTAGGACAGGTTGCTCTTGAAAAGAAAAAGCTCGTATTAAGGAACATTCCAAAAGATTATATCAAAGTAAATTCAGCTACAGGAGAAACCTCACCTAATGAAATACTAATTATTCCATTCTTTTTTGAAGGGGAATTAATAGGGGTAATCGAACTGGGCACACTTGGTTTATTTAATGAGGAGCATCATGAGTTTTTAGAAATCATTAATCAAAAAATTGGTATTGCAATAAATTCTTCTCAGGACCGTGAACAATTGAAGTTGTTGTTAGAAGAAACCCAGGCCCAGGCTGAAGAATTGCAAACCAATCAGGAAGAACTAAGACTAACAAACGAGGAGTTGCAGGGAAAAACTTCTCATTTAGAAAATTCAGAAGCAGAGCTTAAATTACAACAAGAGGAGTTACAACAAACCAATGATGAGTTGAAAGAAAAAGCCAATCTTTGTGCAGAAGACAAGTTAAAAGAAAATGAAGCTTTTTTGAATTCCGTTTTGGATAACATGTGGGAAGGAGTAATAGTGGCAGATAAAGACGGGAGTATGATTTATTTTAATACTGCAGCAAAAAAATTGTTTGTTAAGGAATTTATCGATGATTTGCCTGGAAAAAAGTTAAAGGAGTTTTTGATTTATTATCCCGATACAATCACCCCCATTCCCAAAGAACAATCGCCTTTGTTTAAAGGGTTAAAAGGGAAAGAATCAATAAATGAAGAAGTTTTTGTTAAATACAATAGCAAATCTAAAGGTGTATTAGTTAATATTAGTTGCATGCCAATAAAAGGGTCGAATTCAGAAATTACTGGAGCCGTTCTTGTTTTTAAAGACATTACTAAGTACAAAATAGCGGAGCAGGCATTAATAGAAAGTGAATCAAGATTCAGAAATCTTTTCGAATTTGCTCCAAATCCTATGTGGGTATTTGATTTGGATACTTTTGAATTTCTGGTAGTAAATAAAGCAGCAGTAAAACATTATGGTTATTCTAAAGAAGAATTTCTAGCTATGAAGGCTACTGATTTAAGGCCAGAAGATCAATTCGAGAAGTTTTTTGATGCTTTAATAAGGATGAAAAAAGAAGATAAAAACCTTTGTTCTTCAACCGGGTGGGTTCATAAATTAAAAAACGGACAATTAATAGATGTTGATATAACCTCTCAACGTATAGAAATTAATGGAAGAAAAACCTTGTTAACCACAGCCATTGACATTACAAAATGGAAAAAAGCGAAGGAAGACTTAAATAAAGCAAAAGAACTGGCTGAAAATTTACTGAAAACACAAGAAATTTTCATTGCCAATTTCAGTCATGAAATAAGAACCCCAATGAATGCTATTTTAGGGTTTACCTCCCTTTTGAACCGATCGGAATTAAATCCCGAACAAAAAGAACAAATCAGTGCAGTTCAGCAATCAGGTGAAACACTATTAACTTTAATCAATGATATTTTAGATATGTCAAAAATAGAGTCAGGTTTAATAACCTTTGAAAAGACTCCATTTGACATTAAATTAATTCTTCAAAATTTAAAAACTATTCTTTATAAAAATGCAAAGGCTAAATCTGTTGTTTTTAAAATAACAGTTCAAAATGAAATTCCTAATTCAGTAATAGGCGATCCGGTAAGGTTAACACAGATTTTGTTAAACCTTATACATAATGCACTTAAATTTACAGAACAGGGTGAGGTAACCGTTTCGGTTAAATTAACAGAGGCCAGCGGTGATGATTTAAAAATACAATTTGAAATAAAGGATACAGGAGTTGGAATTCCTGCTGATAAAATAGACCTGATATTTCAAAGGTTTTTACAGGCAAATTCGGATACTACTCGAAAATTTGGTGGAACAGGCCTAGGCCTTAACATAGTAAAAAACCTGGTAGAATTACAAAATGGAACAATTCAGGTAAAAAGCACTGAAAATATAGGGTCGTTATTTACAGTTAACATGGTTTTTAAAGAGGATAAAAATTTAACATATTTAAAAAATGAAGCACTTGATTATTCTAAAATCACCATTAATAAGAGTACAAGAATTTTGTTTGTTGAGGATAATTTTTTCAATCAGAAATTAGCTGTAACTGTACTTAAAAATTTTGGGTTTGATATAGTAATAGCCAATAATGGCAAAGAAGCCGTTAGGATGGTAAAAGAAAATGCGTTTGATTTAATATTAATGGATTTGCAGATGCCGGAAATGGACGGGTATACGGCAAGCAAGGTAATAAGAAATGAGTTGTTATTGGATATTCCTATTATTGCAATGACAGCGCACGCCCTTCTCGGAGAAAAAGAAAGATGTATTAAACTAGGGATGAATGATTATATTTCAAAGCCCTTTAACGAACAAGATTTGTTAAAAAAGATTCTTTATTTTCAAAAACCATTTGGGAAAAATGAAGTGGTGAGTGTTAAAGAAAACCTTATAAACCTTGAATATTTAAAAAACCTTTCTACAAGCAATGAGAATTTTATTAAAGAAATGATACAGGTTTTTATTGATGGAGCACCTCTATTGATGATTGAACTAAAAGATGCTGTACAAAAGAATGATCTTACAAGGATTATGGTAAATGCGCATACTTTAAAATCAAATCTTGCATTTTTAGGTGTGAATAATTTGAAACATATATTAGAGCAATTGGAAATAAATGCGAAAGGGCTTGTAACAGGTTTTAATTATTCTGCCGAATTCCTCCACATTGAACCAGTTTTTAATGCTGTTCTTGAAGAAGCCAAAAGTAAAGTGGAAAAATTATAGAAATTATCATTAAAATTTCTCGATCCAATCCATAGCCAATTGGTATTATTCCCGCTGTTTCTTCTTTGCCTTTAAAGAATAGACGGTTTTAACCTGCTGTTTCAAAAATCATTTTAAATTTTACTATTTCAAGTCGAAATTAGTTTTTTTTTCAAATTCAAATGATGTAAATTCAACTTATGCTGCCTGATTATTTCTAGCAATATTGGGTGTTCTATGGTTTTAAATTAAATAAAAAGCACTCAGTCTTAATTTAGTTTTACTCAGCAGTGAAATTACTTCACTTAACGAAAGCCAAGAGTTATCCGCATTAGGTTTAAATACATTTGCTCCATAAACAAACAAACTTATAACGGACAACATGAAAACTCTAAACAACTCAAAAAAAGATTTGAAAAATTCTTTAAACAGAAAAAAGTCATTCAATTTATTTGGAAATAAAATGGCATTAAATTGTTTTGGCAGCTTATTTCTTTTCCTATTAACAGGATTAACAATTACAACAAGTGGTCAAAACAATTCAATTAAATACGGGGCCTCAATAAATAAGACTTTTACAGGCTCTGGAGTTAAAACTTTAATTAGTCCATCAGTATCAGTTCAAAAAGAGCGATTTTCACTTTCTGCCGGACCAAATATAAAAAATGTGAATTTCGATCTGTCTGGAGGCCATTTGGAAGTAAGGTTTCTCCCACCAATAGAAAATCCGACTGTTTCCCTTTTCTTTCATTATTCTTCAGTGCTAAATGTGCATACAACTATGAATTATTCTTGTGAAGTAGAACGCAAGGTTAATTTAAGTGAAAAACTGGACCAAAGGGTAAATGCCTATGAACATTATGTTGGCTTTGGTATTGAAAATACACTTACAAATGCAATTTTTCTACAAACTTCGATAGGTGTAGGTGCTATTCATACAACCTTTAGTGACGGAAGCAATCTTACCATGGCTACAGTAATGTTTAAATTAGGAATAAACATAAGGAGTTTGTAATAACTAAGCCTGGTATTTATTCTTATTTGTAAAACTACACCCTTTTTATCCTAAATGTTTTTTAAAAATAAATCAATGGAAAATATAATTGCATCAGAAACTGTAAAGCGAAAATTGTTTTCTTTTTGAACGTATTCATAATAGGAAAAAAGAAGAAAATCTGCTTAATTTGAAACGTATTTTTGATTTGTCACCAGATATAATTTGTATTGCTGGACCTGATGGCAATTTTAAACTTATAAAATATGGTGGACGAAAACCTTCAAAGTCCTCGTTATGCCAGAAGTTTGCAGGAGGATATTGTGCCTTATCCTAATTCTCTAGTGAACATTTTTCCTGATTCATTTATTTACAATAAACCAAAACAAATTGTATCGGGAGACTTTTTTTGATTTGATCAAACAGAAAACAATGCTTTTATATCTGTGGGTGACTGTACCGGTCACGGTGTGCCGGGGGCAATGCTATCAGTAATGGGTGTAAATGTTTTCTTTTTAACTAATTTTTTTATTTTTATATATCTATTATAATTATATTTGAATAAATATCATTTCCAATAGTTGTTGTTTTAGCAATAACAAACCGGATTGCAACAGTGAGTTGTAAAAATTTTTACTTCTAAAAATACAACAAAAATTAGTTCAGCTATGACCTGTGTAATTCTTGAAGATGATTCAATGGCAAGAAAACTGTTGGAACAAATGGTAAATGACACTGAATCCCTGGAATTAATTAAATCTTTTTCTTCATCTGTTGAATGTTATAAATTTTTAATGGTCAATAAGGTTGATTTGATTTTTTTAGATGTAGAAATGCCGGAAATGTCTGGATTGGAAATGATATCCAATCTTCCAACTGAACCGCTTGTTATATTTACAACAGGGAATAAAGATTATGCCATAAACAGCTTTGATCATAGGGTTGTGGATTATTTGGTGAAACCATTTAGTTATGTAAGAATTCTTAAAGCTGTTATGAAAGCAGAGGGTATATTAAACACCGGTACTGCTTCTGTTACTATTGAAAAAAATGAAAAAGATGCAAATCACTTGTTTATCAAACAAGCTGGCCAATATATAAAACTTCCTTTTTCAGATATTTTATATATTGAAGCTTTGGGCGATTACATTAACATTCATGTACAGGAAAAGAAATACATAATACATGAAACCATGAAAAGTTTTCTTGGCAGGCTTCCTCAAAATTTTCTCCGGGTTCACCGTTCATTTGTAGTAAATACAAATTTAATAACATCCATTGAGGACAATACAATTTATATTCAAAAAAAGGCAATACCAGTAGGCGTTTCTTATAGGGAAAGTGTATACAAGAGTTTGAAATTAAGTTGATTTAAACGCCTTTGTCCTGCAGGATTTTTTTTCGCATGATTACTATGAACGCCATGCTTTGAAATCTTTTCTTATCTCTTCTATTGTTGGGGGATTTGAGTGTGGAGATAAAAAGTTAGGTATTTGCCCTGGAAAGCCTTTTTTTTGTAATCTAATTTTCTGCTTTTGTTAATTTTATTGATGCAGATTTTTTTCTGTGTATCAATATGTAAATTAGTGGTAAAATACCTGCAGTATTAATAAGGGCAATACAAATAAACCAGGCAATATGATTGTTTCGCGCAGCTTTCCACATTGCTATTAATTTCCAAATGACTTCCCAAATAATTAGAATAATTATAAGTGGCATAAACCCTTCAAATACTTCCATGAAATAGTGTTTCTTGTCCATTTATTTTAAGTTTTTATTTTTAATTTCTATTGTTTAGTTTTTTCAATTTTTGGGGTAATTAAACCCTATAAACAAATATAATGTTTAATTAAACAAAATAGGATTTTTATTAGATGGAAAAAGTATATGTATTTGAAAGCATAAAAGCGCAATGCCTTAATTTTTATGCTGCACTTGCCCATTGTTAGTGCAGGATCAGCTCAAACCATTTGTGCAGGAGATGCAATTACACTTTCTGGTTCAGGAGCAGTATCCTACAATTGGAATAATGGAGTAACCGATATGATTTGCTTTTTAACTGTCAGCCCGATTTATCGGGATAGCCCTGTTATATTCATTAGCGTTTGTGAATGGTTCGTGCATGGCTATTTCTATTTTTTATCTCCCAATTATTATTTTTTTATTCAAATTATCATTCCCAATAAGAATGTTTAAATAATAGATTCCCGGGTTTAAATCACCGACTTCTAATATAAGACTTTCATGAGTTTTTTCAGAATTTCCTGATTTAACAACTTGACCAAGAGCATTTATTAAAGTAAAATTAATTTTATCCTTATCCTTATTTTTGAAGGAAATTTCCAAATAATTATCCGTGGGGTTTGGAAATACATGAACAGGGTTATCTAAAGTATTTTCATTTAATCCAACATAACCATTAATGGCAACAGGAACATATTGCACATTCCAAACTGAATCAGTATTCATATTTAAATATTTAACAATGACATTTCCAGTAAATTGACCAGAAGCATTAAGCATAACTTCAAAACGTTCACCTGGCATTATCTCCAGGGTATCACTTTGAATTGCATTAGGCATTGGCCTTCCATCTGAGGAAAGTATTGTAGCATTCAGTATTGAAGGAAAAATAATTCGGTTATTAAAATAGCCAATGTTCGCAAGCCGCATATAAATTTTTTCACCCTGGGTTCCTGTTATTTTAATGGAATCATCCTGAGCTATTTGTTGTTCAGATTTACCATTAATAAGAAAATAATCAGGCAAATAAGCAGGTACAAGTATCATATCGCTCACGGTATCATGTTGAGGAGGATTTAAATGCCATTGCGAGTCAATTTCTGTCATTAACCATTTATAATCTTTATCAAATGATGGCCCACCTGTCCATGCCGATTTAACTCCATTGGCAGCACGAACCACTATTAATCCATACATTCCCATTTGTAAATGCACCACATCTCCAACATGACAATGATAAATATAGGTGCCTGGATAATCAGCAACAAAAGTGTATGTAGTGTCCTGCATGTGGCTAAGCCAGAATGAAGTAGCAGGGTCTCCATCATTGCGCGTATCCACATCCAATCCATGTAAATGAACGGTATGATGCTCTCCCTGTGATACATTTCGGGCAGTAATAATTACAGTATCTCCTTGTTCTGCATAAAGTATTTTTGCAGGCAAAGTGGGTGGGGTTGATAAAGTAGAGGAAAAACCCCAAATTGCAACACTATTCCCGTCCCACATGCTTGCTGAACCGGTATTGCTACGCAGTATAACGGTATATTTAATTGTTTTTTGTGCCATTAACTGGAAAGAAGCTAAAAAAACAATCAGGGTAATTCTATATTTCATATGTAGATAATTTGTTTTTTTAAGGTCATCCCGATTTATCGGGATAGCCATGTTATATTCATTAGCGTTTGTGAACGGTTCGTGCATGGCTATTTCATATGTATATAATTTGTTTTTTTAAGGTCATATGGTATAGCCCTGTTATATTCATTAGCGTTTGTGAACAGTTCGTGCATGGCTATTTCATAATTTATTCGTTTTTTAATTATGCTCCAGGGAACTCATGAATGCTAAAGCATTTGTCTTTTAATTTTCATCCCCATATTCTGTACGCCTGTTAACTTCATCGGTCTGTGTGCGGGATTGCGTAGGGTTTTTCATTGTTCTACTTTCATAATTAAAAACATTCCATTTGGATGAATCCCTCCTCCTGAAACTGCTACTAAATTATGATCATGCACGCTGTATTCTCCAATTTTATCGGGAACCAGTTCCAGAACCATTGCATCCATCCTCCTAAAAGGAAAAGTATCTTTAGACCATCCTATTTGGTGATTCTGATTGGAATAAATGATGTTGCAATGAAAACCATGGAAATGTAAAGAATGGGCTGCCTGGCCTGTATTGGCTATAAAAATATGAATTGTATCTCCTACATTACATTTTACCCTTGCGGTTGTATCGTTTTGCAAATCGGGAAAACTCTTACCATTAATAGTAAAATAATCAGGATTGTACTGAGTCCAATCCACTGTATTGTTTTCAGAAATCAGGGTGTTAAATTCTGATTGAAAATCTTTTAAATTCCAGTAGTATTTTTTGGAAGTTGAATTGTTTACACAAATCATTCCACCCGCTCCCATGTTTTTGTAATTGGGATATTGATATTCATCATAATAAATGTAAAGCCCTTGAGCAGCAAAAGTTAGAGTATCAGTTATGGAATCTGCAGGACTAATTGTGGCATTAACACCTGAAAAGCCTTTAATATTAAAACCATGAATAATTGTGTCGTTGTTTATTATTTTAATTACAAGTGTATCGCTGGTTGTACAGCTTATCACTGTATTTAATGAAACAAATGAACCTGTTTCATTAAATACAAAGCAAGGAAAAGTTGTGTTATTTACAGTTGTAAAAGTTCCTGAATTAATAAACAGTGTCTGATTTTTTATCGCAGCACTACTGTTAATTACAAACAGCAATGGCAAACAAGTCAAAAATAATTTTATACTTAATTGCATCTTTTTCGTTTAATTGTAAATATATTGTAAATTTATTTAGCAGAGACTTTTCAAATTTGATTTTTTTAACTGCCTTGATGTAATTATAGTAAAACAAAGAATGGAAACCGCAACCGATCCTAAAAAAAAAGAATTAAAAAAGCAGCTTAAATCACATTGCATTTACCTTTTAGAGCAAAGAATAACAACCGCAAGAAAAGCCATGGAAATGGCCCAGGAATCGGCAAACAGTGAGGAAAAAAGCTCAGCTGGAGATAAGCATGAAACTGCCAGGGCTTCAAGCCAACTGGAACGGGATATGAATGCAAGACAACTTGACCAGGCAAAAAAGGAACTGGAACTTGCAAAAAAAATAGATGTCGAAAAGATTCATTCCTCTGCTTCAATTGGATCAGTTATAGTTACTTCTGAATTTTGGTTTTTTATTTCTATTGGATTAGGAGGAGTAACAATTGACGGAAAAAAAATTCTTTTCTTGTCTCCTAATGCCCCAGTTGCTGGATTATTGAATCAGAAAAAAACAGGAGAATCATTTATTTTTAATGGAAAAATTACTCAAATAAAAGAGGTTTTCTAAATTTAAGCATTTCCTGAAATTTTCTATATTCCTTTCACTCGTTTTCTATTTTAAATGCTGAACTATTTATATTGGTGCAAATGATTCTGAAATAGAATAACTTATAAATGTTTAAATTTGCAACAATGAAAAATGCCATGCGTTTCTGATTTATGTATCAATTTCTATCTTTATTTTTGCTAGTCCCTGTTTTTGCAATTAGCCAGGGAAATTATGCAGGAACCTATTCAGGTCAAAATTTTGAAAAAGATTCACAGTTAAAGATCATATCTCAGGTGAATCACAAACTTATTCTAGAAAAAGATTCCAGTTTTACTTATTCCAAAATCAACAGCACCAATCATTGCAATTCTATTTATGCAGGATATTGGGAAACAAAAAACAGGGAAATTGTATTAAATTTTATTGACGAGGATCCTCAATTTTTATTCGTTAACGAAAAGGCGGGCTTTTGCACTTTAGAAAGCAGGTCTGAGCAGCTTTCACTTACTAAACAAGGGCATAGGCTCTATGAATCTGAAAAAACAACAACAAAAGCAAATAATTTAAAAAAGAAGAGCAAAGAGCCGCCATGCCCAACGTTTAAAAAAAGATAAGATGAAAGCAATAGCATTGTTATGAATATTAGGCTAAAATGAATAAATCAAAACCTCTTTTTATTTTTTACCTGCTGGTAGGCTATGTATGCCTTCAGTTTATTTGGTGGGCCTTTATGTTGTTTGAATTAAACAATGAACTTTCTCAAAAGAAAGCTGAGTTATTGGTATCAAAACAAGAACAAGGAATCATTCAAAATGAAACACTTCCTGAACTAAAAGGAAAACTGCATAAAAAATGGTTGATGATAGCCGGAGAAGGAACGGTTTTTTTAATTCTTCTTATAGTAGGAATAGCTAAAACTCATAGCACATTTAAAAAAGAAATTGCTCTTTCGGACCAACAGAAAAACTTTCTGCTATCAATAACACATGAACTAAAATCACCACTTGCCTCAAACAAATTGCATCTGCAAACTCTTTTAAAACATGAGCTCGCAAGGGAAAAACAACAAGCATTATTACTTTCTGCCCTTAATGATACAGAGAGATTAATTAGTCTTGCGGATAATTTATTAATGGCTGCAAAAATTGATTCCAATACATTTGATTTACTTCTAGAGTCTACAGATTTAGCCAAACTTATTGAAAATACAATTTCCAATGCCGAACATTTGAAAAAAAACAAGCATACGATTAAATTAGATCTTCAGGCTGAAATATTTTTTCCTGTTGACAGGCTGACTTTCCCTTCTATTTTATTAAATTTATATGAAAATGCTGTTAAATATTCACCCAATGAAACTGAAATACATATTTCTCTGAATAAAAAAAACAGGCAAATATTTATAAACGTATCCGATGAGGGAAGCGGAATTCCTGAACTGGAAAGAGACAGGGTTTTTCAAAAATTTTACCGTATAGGAAATGAAGAAACAAGGAAAACAAAAGGTACTGGGCTAGGTTTATTCATAGTTAAGAATCTGGTGGAAAAACACAATGGAGTTATACATGTTAAAAACAACAATCCTAAAGGCAGTACAATTGAGATATGTTTTGACAACAATATAGAACAACGTACATGAATAATAAAAAAATAGCACTTCTTATACTGGATGGTTGGGGAAAGGGAAATGGATCAGAATCTGATGCAATTGCAAATGCACAAACCCCATTTATTAATAGTCTTTATAAAAAATATCCCCATTCCCAATTAGTAACTTCAGGGGAATCTGTTGGGTTGCCTGAGGGGCAAATGGGAAATTCAGAAGTTGGCCATTTGAATTTGGGAGCAGGAAGAATTGTTTACCAGGATTTAGGAAAAATAAACATGGCCATCAAGGACAAGAGTATTGAAACAAATGCTGTTCTTAATGATGCTTTTAATTATGCCAAAGAAAACAACAAACCTGTTCATTTTTTAGGTTTGCTATCTGAAGGGGGTGTTCATTCCTCGCAGGCTCATTTGCATAAATTATGTGATATGGCAAAAGATCATAAAATAGAAAATGTATATATTCATGCCTTTACAGATGGCAGGGACACGGATCCAAAAAGTGGGTTGAATTATTTATCCCTTTTGCAAAAACATCTTGAAAATTCAGCAGGACAAATAGCTACCGTAATAGGACGTTATTTCGCAATGGACAGGGATAAGAGATGGGAAAGAGTTATGATAGCTTATAACGCAGTGGTTAAAGGCCAGGGAAGCAAAACAAAAGATGTTCTTAATGCTGTAAGAGAATCCTATGAAAATGGTGTAAGCGATGAATTTATTAAACCAATACTCAATACAGATGAAAACGGGACTCCCATAGGGTCAGTAAAACAGGGAGATGTGGTAATTTGCTTTAATTTTAGAACGGACAGGTGCAGGGAAATAACAATGGCTTTACATCAACAGGATTTTCCGGAATATGAAATGCATAAGTTGAACTTGTATTATGTTACAATGACAAATTATGATGATCGTTTTAAAAATGTTAAAATTATTTTTGAAAAGGATAATTTAATCAATACTATAGGTGAAGTACTTGCCAGGGCTAATAAAAAACAATTAAGAGTAGCGGAAACAGAAAAATACCCTCATGTTACTTTTTTCTTTTCAGGAGGACGCGAAAAAATATTTGAAGGCGAAAAAAGAATTTTGGTTGCCTCTCCAAAGGTTCCAACCTATGATTTAAAACCTGAAATGAGTGCACAAGAACTTACATTAGAATTAATTCAGCAAATAGAAAATTCAGAGGCTGATTTCATTTGTGTTAATTATGCAAATCCTGATATGGTAGGGCATACTGGCGTTTATAAAGCTATTGTAAAAGCAGTGGAAACGGTTGATAAATGTGCAGAACAGGTAGTTAAAAAAGGATTAGAGAAGGGTTATTCTTTTTTAATACTCTCGGATCATGGCAATGCTGATTATGTATTAAATAAAGATGGCTCCCCAAATACAGCCCATACTACCAACCCTGTTCCCTGTATATTGATTGATCGGGATTATAAACAAATAAAAAATGGCAAATTAGGCGATATTGCTCCAACTATTCTAAAAATGATGGCGGTAGAAATTCCAAAGGAAATGAATGGCGATTGTCTTGTTTGACCTGGTTTTAAAAACTCTTTTGCCGACTTTTTTAGAAAGTTTAAAGTCTTTTATCGGAGCAAGGTAACATGTCCAGAAAAAACAAAAGAACGGTTAAAAACATTAGTAAGTGAAATAATATAAGAATAAACCTCCTGTTGAGCAGGAAGTTTTCCATTCTTAGCTCTTCCATCCCAACCGATTTCTTTATCTGTTGTTTTAAAAATCATTTCTCCCCACCGGTTGAAAATCAACATTTCGTACTCCCTTTCACCAATTATTATTGGCTTAAATACATCATTAAGTCCATCTGAGTCAGGTGTAAAGGCATTTGGAACATAAAACCGATATTCTGGGTTTACCCTAACAATTCCTGAAGCAGTATCGGGACATTCAAATTGGGAGTAAACTATTTGAGTTATTTGATAATCTCCGGTATCAGCATAGAAATATTCAACATCACATTGTGATGAAGTATTTCCATCTCCAAAATAATAAATACACCTTGAATCTCCTTTTGATTCATTGGTTAAAATAAATTTAGGTTCAAATATGGACGCTTCAAGAGGAAGAATGGTAAAATTTGCTTCAGGGAAAGGATGAACAGTAACTAATCTAGGAATTGAAATTGAGGACGAATCAATACAACCAGTTTCCGTTTTTACAGTAAGGCTAACATCATAAGATCCTGGGTTGAAAAACATGTGTTCAGGACTTTTTTCATCTGATTTGTTTCCGTCTCCAAAATTCCAGAGATAAGTTAAAGGAGTTGCCGAAGTTGAGGCCTCTTTAAATTCAACTTTCAAAGGCATGCACCCTGATTTTTCAATGAGTTCGAGGGCAGCAACCGGACTAAGAAGTAATTCAACATTGGCTGATTTAACAGAGGTACAACCATTTTCCTGGATTATTAAATTAACATTAAATATACCCGGGGAATTAAAGAAAACATTAGGAACCGTTGCATTAGTTGAGCTCTGAATGTTAGCATCAGGGCCAAAGTCCCAGAAAAAGGAAGCCGTTTCACCAAATACTCCACCTGCTGCAAAGCTTAAATCATGTGCCTTGAAACACAGTACACCCGGATTAACAAAATCAGTCTTTAGAAGCGGATAAATTGAAAAGGTTTGGGAAACTGTACTGGAACAAAACGGTCCTGTAGCTACAAGTGTAACCGTATACCATCCACTATCGGGATAAGTATAGGATGGTTCAAATTCAGTGGAGTAAGCTCCCGGGTTTGATGGATCCCCAAAAGTCCAGTAATAAGTATCGGCATTTTGACTTAAATTTGTAAAATCATAGGTATAGCCTCCACAAAAAACACGCTGCTGGTCAATATCAGCAACAGCATCGGGCACTACCACAACAGTTGAAGAAACTGTTCTACTGCAGCCATTTTCTATTATTGTTAATGAAACCTGAAATAAGCCAGTATCAGGAAAGACTATACCTGTGGGATCTTGCTGGTTTGATGCATTCGGATTGCCTTCAGGAAATGACCAGTTAAAATTTGCATTAGCTCCAAAACTTCCTCCGGCATTAAAACCAAAATAATTCCCTGTAAAACAGGAGGGATTTGGAGCAGAAATAAGAGGCTCAAGCAAGGGATAAACTTCATATGTTGAATAGGCAGTATCAGCACAGGAAGTATAAGGATTTGCAACTAGAGTTATGGTATAAATACCGCTTGAGGGGTAAGTAAAAGTTGGTGTGGCAAAACTAGAGGTATCGCTGGTAATTCCAGGAACCCCAAAATCCCACAAATAAGAATTTGCATTGAAACTGTTATTTGAAAAAGAAACAGTAAAACCATCACAAAATATAGCTTGAGCAGGAAATTCAGCAATAACATCAGGGATTACATTCACACTGCCAGTAACTGTTTTACTGCAACCATTTTCAGATATTGTTAATGACACTGGAAAAGTACCTATATCAGGAAAAGTAATTCCTGCAGGATTCTGCTGATTTGAATTAGAGGGAACCCCTGATGAGAATGACCAGCTAAATTCCGCTGATGAACCGAATACCCCTCCAGCATTAAAACCAAAACTGTTACCAGTTAAACATAAAGGATCAGAGGTTAACAAAATAGGCGCAAGCAAAGGTTGAACATCGAATGTGGAATAAGAAGTATCAGAACAGGATGTATATGGATTTGCAATAAGAGTTACAGTGTAAGTACCACTTGTTGGAAATGTAAAAATTGGTGTGGCAAGAACAGAGGTATCATTTGAAACTCCTACAACCCCAAAATCCCATAAAAAGGAACTCGCATTGAAACTGTTATTCTGAAAGGCGACATCAAACCCATTACAAAACAAAGTTTGTGAAGGAAATGCTGAAACTATAAGTCCGGGACAATTTATTACGTTGAACTGAAAATCCCTTATTGTCCTGCTTAATAATACTCCATTTCTATATTCACTTACACAAATTCCAACAACCCATTGTCCTGTCAAATTTGGTCTTCCTATTAGCACACCTGTCTGGGGATTTATAGAAAGAACAGGGTTTGAACTCATTGGATAGGAGCCATTGTATGGAGGATTCCAATTCACATAATAATATGGTGGGGGCATTGGAGGATCGGGCATTGGATCCGTATTTGTTGCCCCGGCAAATGGATCACAAATTTCATAAACAAGTGAATCACCATCTATGTCAGTTGCAGAATGATCAAATTCAAGGGACATTCCATTGCAAAGAAAAATAGGTGGAAATTCTTTGTAAACAGGATTGCTGTTACATGTAGTAATAACTTCCGTCCCCGGGATATGAGCGGTAAAAGTAGCTCCGGTTGCACCTGGATCAACTAAATTTAATATAGTATTATTACGGCAACAGCGTTGATAGGTAATTGTATAACCTCCTGGAATAGGGGGCAAATTATTAACTATTACAGTATAAATTGCTTCTTCTACACAGATATTACTTGGTGGTGAATAACAGGGGCTGTTAATTGTTGTAGCCAATTGAACAGATCCAGGAAAAGGAATATCAATATCTTTAATAAGTACATTGGCAGAGTTATAAATAGCAACATTGGCAGGATTGTCAAATGCAGCAGTTCCGGATTTACAATCCCTGTACATTGCAATAGTAATCCTATAACTGTTGTTTCCCAGGCATTCATAGCTTACAACACCTCCAATTATATGTGTGGCTTTAATACTGAAGGAATTACCCAACAATAAAAAAATAATACATATAAAATTCAGTTTCTTCATTTTTCTTGTGCAATTTACATTAAAAATAAGAAAAAAAAATTAATCCCCTTACAAGAAACAATTGCAAACTTATTGAAAAACAGACAAGAATAAAGGGAACTAAGCCTGAAAACCAATGATGACTTAAAAAAAAGAAGGGCTGTTTTTTATCAAAAATTCTTATTATATTTAATACTTTTGCCTGAAAAATAGTTAAAAAAATGATAAAGGCATACATTCAGGCAAATAAAGACAGATTTATACAAGAACTTGTTGATTTATTGAAAATTCCCTCTGTTAGTGCTGATTTAAAATACAAAGAACATATTAATCAGGCAGCCCTTATGGTTAGCCAAAGGTTAACTGAGGCAGGAGCAGATAATGTGGAAATATGTGAAACCGCTGGCCATCCTGTTGTTTATGGACAAAAAATAATTGACCCTGAATTGCCTACTGTTTTAGTGTATGGCCATTATGATGTTCAACCTGCTGATCCAATTGAGTTATGGGATTCTCCTCCATTTGAACCAATAATAAAGGATGATAAAATATACGCACGTGGAGCTGCTGATGATAAAGGACAGATTTATATGCATGTTAAGGCTTTTGAATTAATGATGAGAACGAATTCGCTCCCCTGCAATATTAAATTTATGATTGAGGGGGAAGAAGAAATTGGTTCTCAACATTTAGGTTTATTTATTCAGGCAAATAAAGAAAAACTTAAAGCGGATGTCATTCTTATTTCTGATACAAGTATTATAGCAAACGATGTTCCCTCAATTACAGTAGGACTGAGAGGACTAAGTTACTTACAGGTAGAGGTTACGGGGCCGAATCGCGATTTACATTCGGGCCTTTATGGTGGAGCAGTTGCAAATCCTATTAATATTTTGTGTATAATGATTGCCTCTCTTGTAGATGAAAACAATCATATTGCTATACCTGGTTTTTATGATGATGTAATTGAATTATCCTCTGAAGAAAGAATGGAAATGGCCAAGGCACCTTTTGATTTAGAAGAATATAAAAAGGCCTTGGATCTAAAAGATATTCATGGTGAAAAAGGGTATACAACCAATGAACGAGCATCTATAAGACCTACCATGGATGTAAATGGAATTTGGGGAGGTTATACTGGTGAGGGGGCAAAAACTGTTATTCCATCAAAAGCACATGCTAAAATATCGATGAGGCTTGTACCTGGTCAGGATCCTGATAAAATCACTCTATTGTTCAAAGAATATTTTGAATCCATTGCACCAAAATCAGTAAGGGTGAAAGTAGAGCCACATCATGGAGGAAAACCTTATGTTACTTCAATAGATTCTCCAGCTTACAAAGCAGCAATCAAGGCAATGGAAGTTACTTTCGGTAAAAAACCAATTCCTGAAAGAAGTGGTGGAAGCATACCAATAGTGGCCCTTTTTAAAGAAGTTCTTGAGCTTGATTCAATAATGATGGGCTTTGGTCTTCACTCGGATGCTATACATTCTCCAAATGAACATTTTGGTGTTTTCAATTATTTAAAAGGAATTGAAACTATCCCCTACTTTTTTCACTATTTCTCTGAACTTAACAATAAATAAAGTTTTTTAAGAGTTATTGCAGCACCAATATTTAATTCTGTAATAACCCACTTTTACTTATGAAATTGTAAGATAGCCACCATACACAAACAGGAATAAATTTAACATGGCTATTCAATATCAAAATTAAAAAACAAATGCTTTTGCATTCATGAGTTCCATAGAGGATTAATTAAAAAACGAATAAATTATATACTATGAAAAAGCCTGTTTTATATTTGTTTATTCTGCTTGCAGTTGTTTCATTTTCTGCATGCTCATCAATTGAACCTTTGAGTGTAAGTAAAGTTGAGAATATTAAACTTCAAAATTTCAGTAAAAATTCCCTTGCCCTGGAAGTTACTTTTATAATAAAAAACCCAAACCGCTACAAATTCAAAATTACAGACAATAATTTCAACGTTTTTTTGAACAATGCAGAGTTAGGAACAGCAAAAATTAAAAAGAAATTAATCATTCCAAAAAAATCTGAGGATTCCTACACCTTTATTATTGAAACACAATTCTCAAAATTGGCAATGGGAAGTATACCAAGCCTATTGAACATGTTCAGGACAAAACAGGTGGAATTTAAACTCATAGGCGAAGTAAAAGTTAAGACATTGGGGGTAGGCAAAAGATTCCCAGTTGAAATTGTTGAAAAAGTGGCTATTGGAAAATAAATAACAAAGAATTGTTATTCTCTAATTCGTTTCTAAAAAGGTGGCTTTGAAACAATGAAAAATAAAAGCATTATAATTGTTGGAGCGGGTGCAGCCGGAATTTTTGCAGCAATAAACGCTGCAAAAAAAAATCCTCAAATAGAGGTTACAGTGCTTGAAAAGTCTTCAAAATTATTGGCTAAGGTAAAGGTTTCAGGTGGCGGAAGGTGCAATGTTACCAATGCTTGCCAGGAGACAAAGGAACTAGTAAAAAACTACCCCCGGGGAAATAAAGAACTTGCCTTGTCTTTTTCAAAGTTCAATACAACCGACACTGTTAATTGGTTTTCACAAAGAGGAGTAGAACTTAAAGCAGAAGCTGATGGCAGAATGTTTCCTCTCACCAACAGTTCGCAAACAATTATTGATTGCCTGCTTAAAGAATGTAAGGATTTAGGAGTAAAAATATATACTAATTCAGATGTTAAATCGATAGTTAAAAAAGCAAATAGCTTTGACCTTTCTCTTGCTTCGGGACAAATCCTTGAATGCAATAAATTATTAATTGCAACTGGAGGAAGCAATAAAGCAGAATCTTATAAATGGCTTGAAGTTCTTGGGCATAGCATTGAGATTCCCCTCCCCTCTTTGTTCACTTTTAATATAAAGAATAATAGTCTTTCTCAATTAGCAGGTATTTCGGTTAAACTGGCCACTGTAAAAATTGCAGGAACAAAATTAATTCAAAAAGGCCCTGTACTTATAACCCATTGGGGATTAAGCGGGCCTGCAGTTCTTAAACTATCTGCGTGGGGAGCACGCATACTTTATGAAAAAAAATACATCTATACGGTATTAATTAACTGGCTTTTGGAGCAAAACGAAGAACAGGCCAGGGAATTTCTGGAAGAATACAAAACTGCAAACCCTTTAAAAAAAGTTTCAGGAACATCTCCTGTTAATCTTCCTTTAAGACTATGGCAGTATTTGGTTTCAAAAGCAGAAATAGATGCAGAAACAAAATGGAACAATCTTTCGGGGAAAAATTTCAATAGGTTAATAAATAATCTTGTTTGTGATGCATATGAAGCTTCAGGAAAAACAACATATAAAGAGGAGTTTGTTACCTGCGGAGGAATTAAACTAAATGAAGTAGACATGCAAACTATGGAAAGCCGTTTATGCAAAGGACTATTCTTTGCAGGTGAGGTAATAAATGTTGATGGAGTAACCGGAGGTTTTAATTTCCAGGCAGCATGGACAACAGGCTGGCTAGCATCCCAGGCAGTGTAAGGAACATTGCATTTTGAACATTGCTGCTTGTTTATTATGACTTGCTGCTAAAAACACCTAGAACAATTGGTTATTCAGGTGTGTTTTATATCCCATTATGCCATTTCCAAACTTAATTCTAAGTGTTGTATATCCCTTTTCATATATAGTATCTGGAATAGAGGATTTTTTCATTGTTCGAATCAATGGATATTTTCCATAGGAATCATTTTCTAATTGAAACACAATTTCTTCACCCCGGTTTATTATGTTAATAATTTTATGATCTTCCACAACAATACCACTACTTACAAGAAAATTTGTTAAAAAAAACAGGCACAGTACAGCTGGCATAATTCCAAAAAAAGCATAAAGCACAAAGTCCATGGGCTTTAGAATATTGTTATTAATTACCAGATACCGATACTGAAAAAGTGTGGCCAAGACTGCTCCAATCAATGCAATTTTCACTAAATCTTCAATTGGTATAATGGTAAAAGACGGGAAAAGCATCATGGTAATAATGCCCAGGAATATGCCAAATAACATTACAGAATAGGTCCAGTGCCAGGTGTGGTATTTGTAATTCTTTTTTATTGTTTTTGGAATTGGAATTAATCGTGCATTCCTGTTAACACTTTCCAAAAAATTTACATTGAGCATGTAATTGCTGTTATTATTTAGTGGATCCTGATTGAGTAAAAAACATAGGTGATTGTAAATATCCGGTAGTTCCTCCTTGAAAGAAAGGGGATTTTCAAAAAAATGTTCTATACATACTGCGAAAAATTCATGTCTGTTTGTTCCACCGTATTCCCTTAATAGAGATTTATTTTTTCTTTGAAGCCTTGCAAATTCTGTTTTGCCAATTTTAAGCCATTCATCCAGATAAAAAGAAAATTTTTCATCAAAATGCTTTCCCTTTAAAACGTTAATCTTAAGGACATGGGCCATTTCATGCAAACCCAGGTTATAATTGTCATGCGGGTATTTATAGCCTTTTAAAAAATCTTCCCATGAAATCATTAGAACTCCTTTATTTGAAGCACCACCTTTTATCTCCGCCTGCAAAAGTTTTGAATAAAAATAACGTGGGTAAATTTTAATTGTAGTAAAAAAATCCAATAAAAATTCATCCAGGCCAAAAGTAAGCTGAATGGCTGAAGCCGAAATTAAAACCTTCATTTCATTTGTAACCTTTAGTTTTTCCATCCCCTGAAATTTCTTTAATCTGATAAAATCCACTAACCTGGCCATAAATTTTACTTTTCCTTCCTTATTCAAATTTGTGTAATATTGAAAGTATCGGGATAATATTTCATCGTATTGGGAATAATCAGAAAAATTAAAGGATGAATACTGGATTGCTTTTTTTTTGACTAAATTCAAAATGCTATCCCTGAACTCTGTAAGTGAGAGCATAATTAGGGAAATAGCAGCAAAAAAAACCAGGTAGGGTAATATCATGCATTGAATATATATAAAAAAAACGAATTGTTAAAA
Organism: Bacteroidota bacterium; assembly: GCA_013696965.1. NCBI lineage: Bacteria > Pseudomonadati > Bacteroidota > Bacteroidota bacterium. The sequence goes on from JACCXN010000009.1 coordinate 23,974, forward strand.
AATTTCAAAAATAATAACAGGAGTTTTTAACTAGAAATTAATGCGTTTTTTTTATTAAATTTAACTATTGAAATTTCAGAAAAATCAAAATGTAAAACTATTTTTATGGGGAAAGAAACGACATTTACAAATAGGCTTGCAGAGGAAACAAGTCCTTATCTTTTACAGCATGCACACAATCCTGTTGATTGGTTTCCCTGGAGTGATGAGGCTTTTGAAAAAGCAAAGAAAGAGGATAAACTAGTTTTGGTTAGTATAGGATATTCAGCCTGTCATTGGTGCCATGTTATGGAGCGGGAATCTTTTGAGAATCAAGAAACAGCAAGATTAATGAATGAAAAGTTTATTTGTATTAAAGTTGACCGTGAAGAAAGACCAGATGTTGATCAGGTATATATGACAGCTGTTCAATTAATGACAGGTACTGGTGGATGGCCTTTGAATTGTTTTACCCTCCCTGATGGAAGACCAGTTTATGGAGGCACCTATTTCTCACCAGAGGATTGGAAAGCGGTTATCAATGATCTTTCTGAAGTATATAAAACTCAACCTGAAAAAGTACTTGAATATGCAGAAAAGTTGACGCAAGGGGTTCATTCAAGTGATTTTGTTCAGGTGAATACAAAAGCTCCTGAATTTACTATAGATACATTAAAAAGTGCAGTAAGAAAATGGTCGAAAAAATTCGACCGAATTGAGGGAGGTACCACACATGCACCAAAATTCCCTATGCCAAACAACTACTTGTTCCTTCTTCAATATGGGTATTTAAGCAAAGATGAACAAGTAAACAATTATGTAAAAACCTCACTTGAGAAAATGGCAATGGGTGGAATTTATGATCAGGTAGGGGGAGGTTTTTCACGGTATTCAACAGATATGCTATGGAAAGTTCCACATTTTGAAAAAATGCTATATGACAACGCTCAACTTGTAAGTTTGTATTCGGAGGCATATCAGGCTGAAAAAAATCCGTTGTATAAACAAATAGTTTACGAAACAATTGAATTTGTAACCCGGGAATTAACAGCGGCAAATGGTGCTTTTTATTCCGCACTCGATGCCGATACTGAGGGTGAAGAAGGCAAGTATTATGTTTGGAAAAAAAACGAATTGGAAAACCTGTTAGGAACAAATTTTAAAACTGCCGTTGAATATTACAATATCAACAATTATGGAAAATGGGAAGATGGTTTTATTTTGTTAAGAAGGCATAGTGATGAGTATGTATCAAAAAAACTCAACATTGGTTTAGATGAGTTACAAAAGCAGGTGAAAGACATTAAATCTGTGCTTTTTCAGGCAAGGGAAAAAAGAACCAAGCCAGGTCTTGATGACAAATCTTTGACCTCCTGGAATGCTTTAATGCTAAAAGGTTTTACTGATGCATACAAAGTTTTTGGAGAACAGGAGTTTTTATTTGCTGCACTTAAAAACGCGAATTTTATTTCCGGTACTCAAAAGACTACTGATGGAGGATTATACCACAATTACAAAGAAAACAAATCAACGATAAACGGATACCTGGAGGATTATGCATTCACCATTGAAGCTTTTATAAGCCTATATGAAGTAAGCTTTGACATCCAATGGCTGGAAAAAGCAAAAGAGTTGATGGAATATACAATTGATAATTTCTATAACACGGAAAATGGGATGTTCTATTTTACTTCAAAAAAAGACAAGCCATTAATTTCCCGTAAAATGGAAATTACTGATAACGTAACTCCTGCATCAAATTCAAGCATTGCAAAATCTTTGTTTATGCTGGGGAAATATTACGAAAATGAAAAATATGCATCCATGTCTAGCAAAATGCTTAACAACATAAAGGATGAATTGGTTGAATTTGGAGCTAGTCATAGCAATTGGGCTATTTTGATGCTTTATTATACTATGCCGTTTTTTGAAATTGTAATAATGGGGGTTGATGCTGAATTTAAAAGACAAGAACTCTCCAATTATTATATCCCTAACAAAATTCTTGCAGGCGGAACACAGGAAAGCCATTTGCCGCTTTTCACAGACCGCCATATTCATGATAAAACAACTATTTATGTTTGTGTAAACCAGTTTTGTAATCTTCCGGTTAACGATATTAATGATGCTGTTAAGCAAATAGATGAATTGTTGGGTGGATAAAAGAGGGTTTTGTTAAATAAATGTATTTAAAAATTATTAAGCCAATTTTTCGAGCTGTGTTGCAGATTGAGGGTGATCATAACCTTGTTTGGTTGGTTAAGTCTTTTCAAGGGAATAATAAGAGTGATGTTTCCCATTAAAAAAAATCTTCTTTGGGTAAACTAAATGTAATTGTTGTTCCTTTCTCTTCTTCACTTTCAATGGTAATTTTCCCTTTATGCTTTTCAACAAAGCTTTTTACAAGTGTTAAACCTAATCCGCTGCCAGCTTCATTTTCTGTCCCTATTGATGTTGGGAATATATTTTCCCTAAATAAATTATCTCTAATTTGAGCAGTCATTCCAACTCCGGTATCTTTAATTTTTATCTCAACCCTTTCGCCTTTAACCTGCGCATCTACTGTTATTTTCCCATATTTAGGGGTGAATTTTATGGCATTGGTTATTAAATTTTGAATTATTGAGCGCAGCATATTTATATCGGCTTTAACTCTAATTTCAGCACTAACATGGTTATTGATTTGAATTTCTTTCTTCTGTGCTAACTCCCTGATTAATTTTATGGAATCTTCAACTGCCCCGTATAATTCAATTTTTTTAGGTAAAAAGATTATTTTATTCTGCTGTGATTTAGCCCAATCTACTAATTCATCAAATTGCTTTACTAGTTTATTCGTTGAATTGTTTATTACCAGGGCCATTTGTTGAATGTCATTTAAGTCCATTTTATAAATATTTTTAGCTAAAATCTCGGAAGAACCTGCCATTGCTGCGAGGGGATTTTTTAGATCATGAGAAATTACTTGAATGAATTTATCCTTGCCTTTATTGAGTTCCTGCAATTCGAAATTTACATTTTCAAGCTCCAGGGTTCGCGCCTCCACCCTTTTTTCCAGTTGCTCATTCATTTTTTTTAGTTCTTCCTGTGATATTTTTAAAAGGCGATAATCATTGCTTATTCTTTTGTACATTCTAATAAGGAAAAAGGTCATAAAAAACACCGTGAGTATTCCAATGGCAATAAGACAATTACTGATTTGTTTAAATCCATTGATTTTAGCAATTGATTTATTGGTTTCATATTCAGCATCTTTAATCATTAGGTCTGAAAGTTCATCCAGTTCAGTTATATAAATGTCAAAATAAGGCCTTATTTGCTGCTTTTCATAATTTATTGGAATAGAAAGGGCTTCCCTATTACTCAATGAAATTCCTTCATTCAATTTCTGCAAATATTTATCCCTTGCTCTTTTAGCATCATCAAATTTATTTCTTACTAAAGGATCTACAATTGAAATAGGGAGATCAACATAAAGTTCAAAACTTTCCTGAAGCATTCCATGCAACTCTTGTTCTAATAAAAACTTTTCCTTTATATCAGTTTCATCTAAATGATGTAGCAAATATATTTCCTGTAAGCCTGCATTGAGCTGAATTTTTCCAATTGAAGAAAGTTGTTCCAGTGAGGTTCGCTTTAAAAATTCTATTGCTCTTTTATAATTCTGAATACTTAAATAATTATAAATGGCGACTGTAATTAACAGTGTTGTAATTATTATGAAGATAAAAAGAATTTGTTTTCTAATTGAAAATCCTCTTGTTTGTATATCCTTAAATATCATTTTCTATTTCTTTCATTTGTTCCATTTCATTAACAGTTTTGACAAAAATTAGTCCTAAGTTCAGGGCTAATGAATACAATGCTCTTTGTACCTTTTTTAGATAAATAATCTACTAAAAATTGAGTATAAATTGAAACACCGATAGAGCAGCTTTTCACCATTTTTACTTTTTTTATGGACTTAATGAAAAGGAATAATAGCAAAATCATAAAAACAATTAAACCAATATTATACCCTCACTCCCATTACACAAACATCATCCACTTGTTCGTAATTTCCTTTCCATTTGGTGAACTCAGTGTCTAAAACCTGCATTTGAACACTTGGCAGATCATTCATTATTCGAATAAGGTTTTCTTTAAATGCTTTATACTTGTATTTCTTTCCATTAGGGCCACCGAACTGATCGGGAAAACCATCGGAAAATATACAAATGATGTCTCCTTTATGAAGTTGTATGATATGATTTGTATAGGCAGTTCTTTCGGAATGAATGCCTATTGGTTGTTTATTTGGTTTAAATTCCACTAACTGTGGCTTGACAGCTAATTTTTCCGGGAAAAATACAACTTTTGAGCTTGCCTTAAATCTTTCATTAGCTCTATGGGGAAGTATGTAAAGGGGGTTATTGGCTCCTGCCCACTGCAACTCATGAGTTTGAGGATTAAAGGAGCACAAGGAAATATCCATTCCGTCTTTTACTTCCTGCTCACTTTTTTCAAATGCTTCGATTACCAACTCGCGTGTTTTATTTAATATTTGCGCTGGTTCAGTAAGGAGAAATTCTCTCACACTCCTGTTTAATGCATTCACACAAACAATGCTAACCATAGCTCCGGGCACACCATGACCTGTGCAATCAGCAACTGCAAACAATATAAGCTTTTCTGCTTTTCTGCCTTTTGGTGTAACTGTTTCTAACCAATAAAAATCGCCACTAACAACATCCTTTGGTTTGTAAAACAAAAAACTTTCAGGCAGAACCTGGGTTAACAATTTAGCAGGAGGCAAAATCGCTTGTTGGATTCTGAGTGCATATTTTATGCTGTCCTTAAGTTCTCCGTGGAACTCTTCTATCAGCTCCTTTTGCTTGGAAATTTCTTCGTTTTTAATTTTAAAGAATTTGGTTTGCTGTTCAGAAAACATATTGGATTTTATTTCCTCATATCTTTTAAAATAGTCAAGGGATTGCTTCCAATCGTTTAACTTTTCATAACATTCTGCAAGATATTTATAAATGGATTGCGTTTTAACTATTGCATTGTATTTAAGGGTAGATACCAAGGCTTCTTTAAAAATGAAAATTGCATGGTTAAGGTCTCCTTTTTTAATGTTAAGACTACCCATTAGAATATACGAGGTTGTAGCTGCATCCAAAAGATTGGATTCAATCCTGAGTTCATAGCTTTTTCTGCAATATTCTATTGCTTTATCAATCTCTCCAACTAATTCATAATAAACAGCCATATCATACCAGCTCCTTGCTAGTTGGGAACCCGGACGCGCAGCTTCTATTGCAGCTATAAAATGTTCTTCGGATCTGGCATAATCCTTATTGTTTAGGTAAAGATTCCCTAAACCACTATAGAGTCTGAATTTTGCTGAATGAATTATATTCTCCTTTCCAAAATTAAGGCCCTGCTTGTAATAACTTTCTGCCGATTTAAATTCTCCTAATGTAACATGCAATTCGCCAAGGAAATAATATGCCAATAAGGCATAAGTAGCATAGGAGCCCAGAGGGTTTATTAATCTTGGAACTTCAAGCAGGTGAAACAAGGCTTTATCATATTGGCCAAGACTCCTATAGTTACCACCACAGAACAATCTTGCCATTGCCTCAATCTCTTTGTTTTCCCATAGAACATTTGGAGGCAGAACAGCTAAAAAATTTATTTCGGCTTCTGCACAATTACTTTCAAAGAAACCCTCTATTGCGCATACCAGCCTTATATAATCCTCTGCGTGAGGGCTTAAAGAATAAATTGAACACAGTTCCTTAACGATTACGGACTGCTTTTTCAATTCATTCAAATCGCCATTTGAGGCTACATCCCAAAATGCTATAATTGCCTCATGTAATTTATCGGGGTTAAACTGAATTTGTGGAATTGTTAGCTTTATAACACTCATACTAATAATAATTGCGCCATTGAAAGGAGTTTGTGTTACTTTGCATCCTGTTTTCAAATATACCCAAAATGTTAACTGTGTGTTTATAATGGAAAAAAAATATTAACATATTGAGAAATAATATATTTTTGATTACGAGTAGGAGGGCTTATCAGGGAACAAGAAGGGTTAAAAGTAAATCACAACTTAAGTATAAAATTTAAACTGAAAAACATGAGCATAATAAAGGAATTCAAAGAATTTGCCATGAAAGGCAACTTAATTGACATGGCTGTTGCATTTGTAATGGGAGTGTCCTTTGGAAAAGTAGTAAGTGGATTTATTGATGGTATTGTTATGCCGGTTGTGGGTAAAATTATTTCAGGAGTTGATTTTAAATCATTGAAATATATTTTATCAGAGGCACAAATAGACGCCTCAGGTAAAGTAATTGCACCGGAAACATCAATTAAATATGGCGAATTTATTACAATTTTAATCGACTTCATTTTAGTTGCTTTTTTTATGTTTATGGTAATTAAAACAATGAATAAGTTAAAGAAAAAACAGGAGGTTGCACCCGTAACACCTCATCTTACTACACTGGATCAAAAACTTTTGAAGGAAATACGTGATTTATTGAAAAAATAAAAAGAATAAACTGAAGTGGTAAACCAATTTAGAAAAGTTAATTGGAATCGAAAAATTTTAAAAAATAAATTGAATTAACTCAAAATAGTATGGTAATGAATCCTAACATGAGTAGATTGGTTTTAACTACTCATATTACATTTTCAGCAGGCTGGCTTGGTGCAGTGGTGGTTTTCCTTGCCCTTGCCATAACAGGTATAACTAGTCAGGACACCCTTCTGGCCCATTCGGCTTATCTTGCAATGGAATTAAGTGCATGGTTTGTTATCATACCATTTTGTTTGGCTTCATTAATTACTGGAATTGTTCAAGCATTGGGGACTAAATGGGGCTTGTTTAAACGTTATTGGATAATAGTTAAATTATTTCTGACACTTGTTTCCACAGTTGTTTTGTTGCTTCATATGCAGCCTATTAGTCATCTTGGAGCATTAGCAAGTGATTTATCATCATCAAAAATTTTACAATCAAATTTCCGCATACAAGTAATAGCAGAAGCAGGTGCCGCTATTTTAGTTTTACTTGCAGCAACAACAATTTCTGTTTATAAACCATGGGGGAAAACAAAGTTTGGCCAGGATGAAAAAATTCAAAAATTAAATACGCAAGAAAAGACTGTGCAAACCAAAAAAACATTGAAATTTTATATGATTTTTGGTTTAATAAGTTTAATTCTTATTTTTATTTTAATGCATCTTTTAGGGGGAGGTATGGGAAGACATTAACTTTTAAATCAAATAGAAAAATTAGTTGAAAAAAAATAACCTTGCATGAAACTCCACGCTAATAAAAAATCCCTTGTTTTAATATTACTCTTGTTTTGCTTTATAAGTTGTGTTCAAACTAACAAGATGGATGATTACTTGATTTCTTTTTCAGATGAAGAAAACAATGATTATGGCTATAAAAATAAGATGGGAGATACCATAATTCCACCTGGGAAGTACACAATTTGCTTTACTGATACTTTTAAAACTTATGCTATTGTATTTGAATCAAGCATTGGCTTTGTAGCTATCGACAGGCAGGAAAATATATTATATAAAGTTTATCCTTTTGATAATGGCCCTGATTATCAATCTGATGGATGTTTTAGAATAACACATGAAAACAAAATCGGGTTTGCTGAAGCTGAAAGCGGAAAAATTATTATTGAGCCCCAGTTCGATTGTGCTTATCCATTTGAAAAAGGCCTTGCCAAGGTGAGCATAAATTGCCAGGCACAGTCAGAGGGTGAACATGCATTATGGATCAGTGAAAATTGGTTTTACATCGATAAAACAGGAAAAAAGTTTCACAGCCCGACAAATACTAAATAATGAACTTAAAGGGTATATAAACAGGAAAAAATTCAATAAAGTCAGCTCCGGACAGCAAACAAATGAAAAAGGAGCAAATTTTTGGCAAACTATATTCATTCTTTTGTTTATTAATTCCCTTAACATGAAAAGGAAAAACCAATTGGCAGAAAAAATTTATGGTTTTCTATTTCCTAAAATTGAAACTTCAAAAAAACATTTCAACACAATTCAATAAAAGGTTTTAATTGTTTAAAACCCGAATATTTTTAAATTCTCTTTTTGAACATTGATTGTAATAACAAAAACAAATATTACGTTTGTGCAACATAAATCAATTACAGCTTTCGCATTTTATGATTAAATTTTATTTCAGCCTTTTAATGGTGGTTTTTATTGTATTAAAATGCGATGCACAAATAATTGATGCCGATAGAAATCCTTATTCAAAAGAGCCTTTTTTTAATCCGGAATTTATTCTGAGTGAAAACATAAAATCAATTACAGGCGCATTTCATTACAAAAGAGACAACGAAAAAATGTATGACAAGGGCATTATTGTAAAATATGAATTTGACTGCAATGGAAGGCTCGAAAGACTGTATAACACCTTTAAAAAATATGGAGGGGAAACGGATACGCTTTTTGTTTTTTATGAATATGACAGCATTGGTAGATTAAATGTAAAACGAACTACCGACAATTTTGGCTTCTATTCAATAAATTACTCCTATAATGAATCCGGGAACATCTTTCAGGAAACCTATTCCAGGGAATTAAATGCAAATTCATATTCTGGACAGTTTATACTTTCTAAGCAATATGCAATGGGCGTTGAAAAGTTCGAATTTACTTATGTTTCCCCTGTTTATTATACCAAAAAGCTGCTAAATAGCTTGGGTTTGCCTTTTAAGGAAATTAGTTATTTGATGAATGAAAATGGAAAGTTAATTGAAGAAACAGGAACTTTCCTTTCCATTAGGCATGTTGAACGAAAAAAATATATTTATAACGATAATGGAAAGCTTAGTGAAAGCAATGAATCTTCTGATTTGGGGCAAAATAGTACCATACACTATATTTATGCTTATGATCAAAAAGACCAATTAATTGAAATAAAAAAACTGAAAAATGAAGAGCCGGTTAAGGTTACTGAATTTATGCTAAATGAGAAAGGTTTTTTAACCAATGCTCTCAGCAGGGATATTGCCGGGAAAATTATTGATGTTACTAAATTCAGTTATGAATTTTATTAAGTAAGGACTGGCTTTTTTAAACAGTAGAAAATCAGAATTTTTTTTTGGGTACTGTGCTTACAAAATCTTTTAAATAATAGGGTTCAAAATAAGCGGTATCTACGAACATCCTTTTATTAAAAGAGTTTTCTGCAAGAGGCGCCATTGTTGCAGATGATGGATAAACCTCATTCAAAAAAAAAGCATTTGGATTAGCTCCTAACAGATCTTTGCATTTTTGAGAACCATCTCCAAAAAAATATATTTTGTTCCTAGCCAAAAGATCATTAAAAGAATCATCCTGAATAATTTTAGCCTCAATTTCTTGTATCAGTACATTTTCTTTATTAAAAACAGCACAGTATACCTCCATTCTCCTTGCATCAATCATTGGGCAAAAAAGAACATCAGGGGAAGTATTTTTTAATTTTAAAGCAGCAGACAGAGCCATTTGTTGCAATGTACTCACAGCTATAAGTGGAATATCAAGGGCATAACAAAATCCTTTTGCTGCAGATACCCCTATTCGTAATCCTGTATATGAACCTGGGCCCATGCTTACTGATATTGCGTGCAGCCTATCCATTGTAAGGCCAGCTTGTTTTAATACATCAGAAACAAAAACAGTAAGTTTTTCAGCATGTGCATACTCTCCGTGATGTTCCTTTATTGCAACTACTTCTCCATTGTTAGATATGGATACAGAACAGACCTGAGTAGCTGATTCCAAATTTAATATTAACGCCACCTAATCTATTTCCTTTTAATTATTTCTTCCTCTTCAATTTTCAATACCACAGGGTCGCCTTCTTTAAGGGTTTTGGAAACCAAAGAATAGGGACCGGTTATTATTTGTTCACCGGCATTGATTCCAGAAACAATTTGAATGAATTTATTATCCTGAATACCAATTTTAACTTTTTTCATTACAGCTTTATCATTTTCCATCACAAATACACATTCCTGCATTACCGGGTCCACTTTAGCACTGTTGCCTGCTTTTGTTTTTTCTAAACTTGTGGCAGCAGTATCCTCCCTGGTAGTTACCGCCTGTATAGGTACGCTAATAACATCATATTCGGTTTTGGTTTGTATTTCAACCGTTGCAGACATTCCTGGTCGAAAAGGAGAAAGATGTGGCTTGTCTTCAAGAATTAAATCTGAATAGGAAGAGCGTAGGATCCTTATCCTTACTTCAAAATTAGTAACCTGGTCTGCACTTAAACCAAAAGTTTTAGCTGAGTTGGCAATCTGAGTGACTATCCCTTTAAATTTCCTGTCTTTATACGCATCAACTTCAATAATAGAAGTATCTCCAACCATAATCCTAACAATATCATTCTCGTTAACATCCACCTTCACCTCCATTTCTTTCAAATTTGCAATGCGCATCATCTCTGTACCTGCCATTTGTAAAGTTCCTACCACCCTTTCGCCCTGCTCAACATTAAGCATGGAAACGGTACCATCCACCGGGGCGAAAATAGTTGTTTTAAGCAAATTGTCACTTGCTTCTTTTACAGAAGCCTCTGCACTTTTCACATTATATTGGGCTGCAATAATACTTTGGTCAGCAGACTCTACTTCTGCTCTTGCAACCTCATAGGCTGATTTTGCCGCATCAAATTCAGATTCAGAAATTGCCCCGTCCTTAAATAAAGATTGATTTCTTTTGAAGATGGCCTCAGAATTTAAAAACTGGGCATTTGCCTGTGATAATCTTGCTTTTGAATTTGCAAGATTAGCTTTAGTTGTATTTAAAGCCGCAACCATTCTTTCCCGCATGGAGAGATAGATATCAGGATTTATTTTTGCCAAAAGTGTTCCTTGTTTTACTTCCTGGCCTTCCTTTATCAAAAGTTGAACTATTTCACCAGAAACATCAGGACTAATTTTTACCTCAACCTCGGGCTGTACCTTTCCATTTGCTGAAACAGTTTCGATAATTATTTTTCGCTCGGATAATTCCATGACCACTGATTCTGCCTCATTTGTCATTTGTTGATTAACTATAACTCCAACAAATAAAACAACTCCTGCAATAAGAAAATACCAGTAAGTTTTAATTTTTTTTCCTGCCATAACTCTATTCTTTTTTATTCTAATACCAAAGGTTTTCCCTGGTAAAAATCCAGTACTTTCAACTTAAAAATATAATCGTACTTGGCCTGAAGCAAATTGGATTCAGCATTCACCAAACGATTTTTAGCATTGTTGTATTCAATCGCATTTAACATTCCCACATTAAAACGTTGTTCAGCATATTTAAAAGATTCCTTAAGTGCTTCCATTGATCGTGCAGTTGCATGGTGTTTTTTCAATGCAGCCACTGCATCGGCATGGGCCTGTGTCACTGTTCTGCTTAGTTGCAATTCGGCAAGTTCTAAATTATATTGAGCATTGTAACGTGCAATTTTTGCTCTTGAAACAGCCGAGCGAGTTTGAAGTCCGTTAAATATTGGAATAGTCATGAAAAAACCAATTGATTTGTTGTAATTCTCATTAATTTGATCATTAAAAGGAATTGGCTCAAAAACAGGGTTGAATGCAGGAGTAACAACAAGTTCCTGGGTGTTTGCCGTATAACCTATGGTTTGAAAACCATCCGGTTCAGCTCCAATCAGCCGCTGTCTTAATCCTGAATAACCTGTTCCTAAAGCTCCATTTACAAATATTCTTGGGCTTATTCCACCTTTTGCAATTGCAACTCCCTTATCTGAACTTCTAACTCGGGCTTGTGCACTTTTAATTTCAGGCATTTCCTTTGCAGCATAGGTAAAAATAGTCTCTGGACTAGCAGTTAATATGTCTCCAACAGGAAGTTGCAGAATAGGTCTTACTATATTTAATTCCTTATCAAGCGGCAAGGCTAAAAAATGCCTGAGTGACAAGTAGGCCATATCCAATTGATTTTGAGAATTTACAAGGTTCAATTCTTCGGTAGCTAATTGTGCTTCCACTTCCAGAAGACTTCCCCTGGCAAGAGTTCCGGCCTCAACAAGCCTGGTGGTTCGCTTTACCTGCTGTGTTGTAATGTCAACCTGATTAATTGCAATTTGCATTAATTCCTCACTAAATAATATCTGCAAATAAGCAGTGGCAATGCTAAGAGAAATATCGTTTTTTATTCTTTCTGAATCATACTTGTTTGCCTGGTATTCAAGCTGTCCCTGCTTTATGCTATTTACGTTTTGAAAGCCACTAAACAAATTCAATCCTCCGGTTAAGGAAAAATTATTCGAACGAATCATGTCATCCGCAAATTGATTTGTAAAGGGATCAATGGTGCGTCCAAAATTATATGAATGTGATGCATTTCCATTTACACTTGGAAGGGAATTAGCTCTGTTTTGCCATGAATTTACATTGGCCAATTCAATGTTCAAATTAGCCTGCTTTACCTGTATGTTATGTTCAAGAGCATAATCAATGCATTGTTTCAAATTCCATTTCTCCTGTGAAAAAGAAATGATTGTTGTAAAGGATAAGAGCAACGAAAGCCAAATAGTGCTGTTTTTCTTAATCAGGTTCATTTATCTTTTGATCTTTTGGAAATAAATAGAATTACAAATGTAAATATACTTAAAGCAAACAATTGTGACCCGGAATACTTAATGAACGGATTTAAATGATTATGAATGGCATTAAAAAGCCCCGTTAAATAACGGGGCTTTTCATCCTTTTTAACTCTACAAGTAAACAGTAAAGCTTCAGTAGTCAAAATGAAAATTAATTCATTTTGACTACTGAAAGGTTTGAAATCTGTTTTACTGATAAAGTCTTATCGGAATTAGACATTTGAACCCTCCTTTCTATTTGTTAGACATAAGATTAGAAGCATGGGTAAATATCTTATAACCTGCTTTCAAACCCTGTAACAACCGTTACTATTATAAAACGCAGTATTTTTATTTTAATTTTCAAAAGATTTCTTTTTTTTGAAACAGATTATTAAACGGTTTTATATAACTTCCTTATCTAAAAGTGCTCAAATCCCAATTCCAATTATCAAAATATCATCGGTTTGCTCCTCCTCCTGTTTCCAATTTGTAAGGGCATAATCAAGAAAGCTTTCCTGCTCATCAGCTTCCATTTCATTAATTGTCAAAAGAAGGTCCTTAAATCTTTTCCGGTTGAGTTTTTTTCCCTGTTCACCTCCGAATTGATCGGCATAACCATCAGAAAAAAAATAAAAGGAATCATCCTGCTGCAATGGAATTTCCACTGACTCAAATGACTTCACAACATCCTGATAAAAACCAATAGGATACCGGTTTCCTTTGACCTCAAGAACTTCTTGATTTCTTACATATAGCAAGGTTCTGAATGCACCTGAGTAAGTAAGTACTTTCTTGTCGAAATCAAAAACCCCTATTGCTACATCCATCCCATCACTTGTTACAGTTTTACCTGAACGATTAATTGCCGTAAACAATTCCTCATCAAGAAAACGTAAAATTTGGGCAGGATCGTTTGTTCCTCTTTTTACTACAATATCCTTTAATAAAGAATTACCAATTACTGACATTAAAGCTCCCGGAACTCCATGGCCAGTACAGTCCACGGCAGCAACAAACACTCTGTTTCCTGTTTTATAGTGAAAATAAAAATCACCACTTACAATGTCTTTTGGATTATAATAAACAAATGCTTTTTTAAAAGAGGCCTTAATGGAATCTATATCAGGCAAAATTGCTTCCTGGATTGTTTGTGCGTATTTCAGACTATCCAGTAGTTCAGAGTTTTTCTTTTGCAATTCTCTGTTTTTTTCCTGTATCCTTTCTTCGGCAATTTTTCTTTCGGTAATATCATAACCAATGCCAATAACGCTATTATCTGGGCCTTTGGATGGGCTCCACAATATCCAGCGTTTTTCTCCCCTTGCAGTTTTGAATTCTCTTTCAAAAGGAGCAGGTAGAACCTCTGACTGAATCATTAATTTCACCTCCTCCTTTACATGAATCATTTCAGCCGCATTTTTCCGGGTTAAATTAAACCAACCCTGGCCATTTAAAATTTCAGGAGAAACCCCAAGCGCTTTTGAAACAGAAGGACTAACATAATCAAGTTTACCTTGATTGTTAATTACAACAAGGAGTGTATTGAGTTTTTCAAGTATTATATCAGATATAACAGTCATAACAAAAATTATTTAGCCTCTAAAGGCTTTAAAAAAGAAAAAAAAGAGAAAAAAATCGGGATTGCCTTTTAAAGGCGGTCAATTATTGATGAATGGAACAATAACGCATTCGATTATGCCAGGGGGTTGGCATCGAATTATAATAAATTGCGGTATTGTTTTTCATTTTCATTACTAAATCAGGGTGCAATGTTAAAAGAAATTAATCGATTATGCAAATTACCAATAAAGGATTTGTCCTTTAAAATTCCTGGAACTTAATCCCCTAATTATTTATTATCCTGTTGAATTCCCACTACAACAGTACTCCTGGAGTTTTTTAGCAATAAAAAAAAATGCTGAGTCCATCTATTTTGTCTCAGCTGCTTTCAAAAAAATCATAATGAATGTATCAATAACTAAGATTGCTACTTAGCCATTTTTCAATTTCAGTTACAGGCATGTTTTTTCTTTTAGAATAATTTTCAACCTGTTCTTTTGTAATTTTTCCAAGGCCGAAATATTGGGATTCAGGATGAGAAAAATACAAACCAGAAACCGAAGAAACAGGATACATTGCCATGCTTTCTGTAAGATTAATCCCTGTTGTTTTCTCTACTTCAAAAAGTTTGAATTGCAATACTTTTTCTGTATGGTCAGGACAGGCAGGATAACCTTGTGCTGGCCTAATTCCCCGGTAATTTTCTTTAATAATGCTTTCCTTATCCAGCTCTTCATCCTTTGCATAACCCCAAAACTCTTTCCTTACTTTAAGATGCATTAATTCTGCAAAGGCCTCTGCAAGACGATCGGCAAGAGCTTTTAACAGTATTGAATTGTAATCATCATGATCTTGTTCAAATTGCTGCACCCATTTTTCCATGCCAATACCAGTAGTTACAGCAAATCCTCCAATATAATCAGTTACACCGGAATCTTTTGGAGCAATAAAATCAGACAAAGCAAGATTACTATGGCCCTGAGGTTTCAAAGTCTGCTGCCTAAGGGTATGTAACACTGTTTTAACTTTCCCAGATGGCTCATCATCATAAATAATAATATCATCATTTGTGGAATTAGCAGGATAAAAACCTACTACGGCATTGGCTTGTATCCATTTCTCATTAATAATCCTTGAAAGCATCAGCTTTGCATCATTATACAATTTTGTTGCTTCCATTCCTTTTTCAGGATCGCTTAAAATTTTAGGATAACTTCCCTTCATCTCCCAGGTATGAAAAAATGGAGTCCAGTCAATAAATTCAGCAATTTGATCTAAGGGAAAAGCTTCGAAAAATTTATTCCCTATAAAAGCAGGTTTTTGTATTTGTGTTTGTTCCCAATTAATTTTAAGTTTATTTCTGCGTGCCTGATCCAAAGAAATGAATTTAACAGCTGAATGCGCATTCTTGTTTGCTTCCCTTAATCGTTCATATTCAACATTTGTCTTTTCCAAAAAATCAGCCCTCAAGTGATCAGATAATAAAGTGCTGGCAACAGTAACACTCCTTGATGCATCGTTTACATGAACAACAGGCAAAGAGTAACAGGGAGCTATTTTAACAGCTGTATGAACCTTTGAAGTAGTTGCCCCGCCAATTAACAAAGGCACCTTGAATCCTTGTCTTTGCATTTCTTTGGCAACATGTACCATTTCATCAAGAGATGGAGTAATTAAACCACTCAAACCAATAATATCAACATTTTCTGCCCTTGCAGCCTCCAGAATTTTTTCGGCAGGAACCATTACCCCCAAATCAATTATTTCGAAATTATTGCAAGCAAGCACCACCCCTACTATGTTTTTTCCTATATCATGCACATCCCCTTTCACAGTAGCTAAAAGCACTTTCCCTGCATTTTTTGAAACATCGCTTGCTGATTTTTCTGCCTCAAGAAAGGGGAGTAAATAAGCCACTGCTTTTTTCATTACCCTGGCGCTTTTTACAACCTGTGGTAAAAACATTTTTCCTGATCCAAACAAATCCCCAACCACATTCATTCCCTCCATCAAAGGCCCTTCAATAATATGCAAGGACCTGTCAAATTTCTTCCTTGCTTCATCTAAATCTTCTTCAATATAATCTACCACGCCCTTTACCAAAGAATGTGTGAACCTTTCTTGCAAATCAAGTTTTCTCCAGGACAAATCCTTTTCTATCTTTTTTCCTTCTCCTTTTAGCGTTTCTGCATAGGTAACCAGCGTTTCTGTTGCATCCTCTTTTCGGTTCAATAAAACATCTTCTACTAGTTCAAGTAATTCTTTTGGAACCTGGTCATAAACCTGCAACATTCCAGGATTTACTATTCCCATATCCATTCCCGCTTTAATTGCATGATAAAGAAAAGCAGAATGAATGGCCTCTCTCATTAAATCATTGCCACGAAACGAAAAAGAAACATTACTTACTCCCCCACTTACTTTTGCTAATGGAAGATTCTTCTTTATCCATTTTGTAGCGTTAAAAAAATCAAGTGCATTTAATTTATGTTCATCCATTCCTGTTGCAACAGGAAAGATGTTTGGATCAAAAATTATATCCTGGGCAGGAAAGTTAAGTTTATCTACCAAAATAGAATAAGCTCTGCTGCATATTTCTATTCTTCGCTCGTAGGTATCAGCCTGGCCTTTTTCATCGAAGGCCATTACGATTACTGCTGCTCCGTATCTTTTTACTTTAAGGGCCTGATCAATAAACACTTTCTCTCCCTCTTTCAAACTTATGGAATTAACAATTCCTTTACCCTGTACACATTTCAAACCTGCTTCAATCACATTCCATTTTGAAGAATCAATCATAATTGGAAGTTTGGAAATATCAGGTTCTGCAGCAATAAGGTTAAGAAATTTTACCATCGCAGCTTCAGAATCAATCATACCTTCATCCATGTTCACATCAATAACCTGTGCGCCACCTTCAACCTGGTCTCTGGCAATGGCAAGGGCACCCTCATAATCCCCTGAAGTAATTAATTTAGCGAATTTCCTTGAACCAGTAATATTAGTTCTCTCACCTACGTTCATGAAATTGCTTTCCTTTCGCATTGTTACGGGCTCTAATCCACTTAACCTTAACAAAGATTCAATAGCAGGTACAATCCGGGGCTTACCTTTAGCAGCAGCTTCAGCAATATGCCTGATGTGATCAGGAGTTGTTCCGCAGCAGCCTCCCACAATGTTTACAAATCCACTTGAAATAAAATCATGAATATGCCCGCACATATCAGAAGGAGATTGGTCATACTCACCAAATTGATTTGGCAATCCGGCATTTGGATATGCACTGATATAAAATGGTGATTTTTGTGAAAGCTCTTCAATATAAGGGCGCATATCAGCTGCTCCAAGTGCACAATTCAATCCTATACTAAGCAAACCTAAATGAGATACTGAATTAATAAAAGCCTCAACTGTTTGTCCGGACAATGTTCTTCCACTGGCATCTGTTATAGTTCCAGAAACCATTACAGGAAGTCTCTTTCCACAAAATTCGAAATAGCTATCAAGGGCATAAAGGGCTGCTTTGCAATTCAGGGTGTCAAAAACAGTTTCTATCAAAACTAAATCTACCCCTCCCTCTATTAGTCCTTTGGCTTGAACAGTATATGCATCAACCAATTCATCAAATGTAACTGCACGATATCCCGGATCATTTACATCAGGAGACATAGAGGCTGTGCGATTAGTGGGGCCAATAGCCCCAGCTACAAAACGTGGTTTATCTGGATTTAACAGTGTAAATTCTACTGCTGCCTTTTTTGCTATAACTGCAGAATTAAAATTAAGTTCATAAGCAAGTTCTTGCATATCATAATCTGCAAGGGAAATAACATTGGCATTAAAAGTATTGGTTTCAATAATATCTGCCCCGGCATTAAGATATGCTTTGTGGATGGCCTCTATAATTTCGGGTTGGGTGAGTGATAAAAGATCATTATTACCTTTAATATCTTTATGAAAATTTTTAAATCTTTCTCCACGGTAATCTTGTTCTGTTAACCTGTAATCCTGAATCATGGTACCCATTGCACCATCAATTACAAGTATCCTTTTTTCTAATTCTTTATTTATATTCACTTTTATACAGTTTTAAAGGTGCAAATAAAATTGCCATGGAATAATTTAAGGGCGGTATTTGAACCTGAAATTATAATGCTTGGGGAAGAAACATCTTAAATTAAAAAAGTTTAAATCCTGAAGCCTTAAACTTCATAAACTTCTCATTTATTTTATCCTTAAAAAACAGGTAAAACATTCCCATTAACAGCAAATACGGAACAGCCATTAAATAAAGTATGCCGGTATTCAAACCTTTTCCCACATTATTGGATTCATTTTCAATATTTGAGGTTGCTACTGCTTTACACATGGCGCACTGCCCAAAAACTGAATCCTGCTCAAGAACCAGGATCAAAAGCAGGATAAGGGGAAGAAAAAATTTCAATAGCTTTTGCATAAATCAAAATTAATAAAAGCGATTAATAATAAGGGGCTATCATTAAATAAACAATTACACCTGTAATTGAAACATAAAGCCAAAGGGGCAATGTCCAACGGGCAATTTTTTTGTGCTTGTCAAACTTTTCCATTAGAGCCCTTGAATAAGTTAGCAATACCAATGGCACTATTAAGGCGGCAAGTACAATATGAGTAAGCAGGAAAAAGTAGTATACATTTCTTATCATTCCAACTCCGCCAAAAATAGCTGGCTCAGCCGTTGCATGATAAGCAATATACAGAAGTAAAAATAATACCGAGAGAAAAAAAGCTGCATACATGAGTTTTTTATGACGGTCTATGTTTTTGTTTTTTATAGCCACAAATGCAAGAATCAAAACAAGGGCTGTTAATGCATTTATAACTGCATTGATTGCTGGAAGAATTGTAATTCTTCCACCTAAATCAGCTTTAGGAGCAAAAAACAAAATTGCTACGGCAAGGGGAATAACAATTGAAACTGCAATTATCAAAGGCAACAATGATTTTTCTTTTATGACAATATTCATTTTTCTTTTTTCTTAGATTTTTTTGGAACCATTTCCTCAGCAATAAGCACTTTTATGGCATCAATCAATTTGTTTATTTCTGTAAGACTTGTGCCATCATAGAATCCTCTTATTCTTTTTTTCTTATCAATCAAAACAAAAAGTTCCGAATGCAGAAACCCACCAGGAGCTAGTACATCCTCTTCTGCACTAACTAAATAGCTATAAACTCCTTGCTTGTATATCTCATCTTTATTGCCGGTTACAAAATGCCAGTTTTCCCCTGCATGTGCTTGTTGAGCATAAGCTGCCAGAGCTTCAACAGTGTCTTTTTCTGGGTCAACTGTATGCGAAAGAAACATTACCTGTGGAAAATCTTTTAGCTTTTCCTGAACCCTTAGCATTCCTGCGGTCATTTTAGGACAAATACCTGGGCAAGTGGTGAAAAAGAAATCGGCTACATAAATTTTATCTTCGAAATTCTTTTGCGTAACTATATCACCATGCTGATTAACAAAAGCGAAATCCTTAACAGTATGATATATTGTATCAACTACTTGCTTTCCATCAACCACGCTTATTTCAACATCCTTTTCACCATAAAAAGGAAGGGAAAGCATATTGTGCTTTCCCAAAGTAAGAATAAAGTAAACTGATGCAGGTAAAAGCAGCAGAACTACTAAAAAAATGGTTTTTAAATACCTGTTCCTTTTATTTTCTGACATTTCAAATTACCATCCAAACAATTTGTCGATTTGAAAAATATAAGTCGCCTCGATAAGTGAAATAAATATCAGATAAAAGATAAAGAATAAAAATGGTCCCAGGATAGTAATCCGTAGCGATTTAACCTCATCACCAAGATGCATGTATGACATTACTATATAACCTGCTTTTACAAGAGTAAGTGTAATAAAGGTAACAAATAGAAATGTTTTCATTCCTGGATCTCTGGAGAACATTAAACCAAGTGTAACCTCAACAATAGTTACAATTAGCAGTATCCAGAATATCTGCCATATTTTTTTTCTTTTTTTAACACCTTCCTCTTCTGAATGATGTGCATCCAATGAGTATTCAATTATGTCATCTCTCTTCATTTGACTATTTTATTTGTTAACGTGTGTTTATGTTTTTATTATAGAAGGTAGAAAAAGGTAAATACAAATACCCATACTAAATCCACAAAATGCCAGTAAAGACCAGTTTTTTCAACCATTTCATAATGACCCTTACGTTCGAATTCTCCATCAATTACCTTTGTAAGAATTAAAATGTTAATTATAACTCCGCTAAAAACGTGGAATCCGTGAAAACCAGTTATAAAAAAGAAAAAATTAGCAAAAAGTGGCACACCATATTCATTAACTACCATATTTGCTCCATGAACTACAGTGCCTGCCTCAATCATTGCAGCAGCTTCTGCTCCGGTAACAACAGCACCATTAACACCAGGGAATTTAAGACCATCCTGGATAAATTGTACAACAGTACCATCAGCAAGCATTAATGCACCTTGCTCAGTTCCATGAATGAAATGATACCACTCCCAAGCCTGGGAGCCAACGAAGATAAACCCTCCGATAATAGTTAATATCATCCATTTAATTACATTTTTCTTATCCATCCTGTGACCGGCTTCTACAGCAAGAACCATAGTAACAGAACTCATAATTAATATAAAAGTCATAAGACCTACATATGCAAGTTCTATATGTCCGGCATAAAACGGGAAATGTGTAAAAACATCTCCTGCTACGGGCCATACATCTTCAAACCTATGGCGCATAAAGCCATAAGCAGTTAATAATGCGGAAAATGTAAAAGCATCAGAAATGAGGAAAAACCACATCATCATTTTTCCGTAACTTATCTTAAAGGGAGATTGTCCTCCACCCCAAGGGTTTCCTTCAGCGGTTTGAGCTGCACCAGCCATACTTATTCTAGGTTTTAGTTAAAAATGTAATCTGTTATAAAATATTTTGTGCAAGTTTAACGAATTAAAAGCAAAAAGAGGAACAAATATATCCACAAAAAATCTAAAAAATGCCAATAAATAGAACACAACTGCAAACCTAGCAGATTTTTTGAATGATAAATATTATATAATGCCCTTACTCCTGTAATGAGCAAAGCAGCTAATCCGCCCAGTACATGAGCAAGATGAAGCCCGGAAAGAACATACAAATAAGAACCAGAGGCATTTCCCCCAGAAAAATAAATATCCTGAGAAATCAAATCTTTCCACCCTGAAAATTGAAAGCCAACAAAAGCAACTCCTAGAACAAAGGTTAACCATATAAATGATTTTACCCTTGCCATATCATCTCTTTTAGCTGCACTCATGGCCATGTTCATGGTTATGCTGCTTAACAAAAGCACGGCTGTACTAAAATAAAACATTTGAGGCAATGCAAAATCCTGCCAGTTTCCTTCGGCCATACGTACTATATACGCACTGGTAAGACCGGCAAACATCATTATTATACTTACCAACCCTACCCATAGAAGGGTTTTCTTTGCCTTTTTCCTGAGCTCTAACTCTTCCTGAGGACTTCTTAATGCCATTTCCATTAATTATAATTTATCCATTAATATTAATAACTGCACAATTGGAAGGAAAATAAAAGAAGCGAACATTAAACGCGAAGCATCTTTTGTTGAACAGTTACTGTAAACTTTATAAGCCATAAATGCAAAAACTGAAGCGCAAATAAATATAATAACTGCCGAAATATTTCCTGACATTTTGAACATTAATGGTAGTAAACTAATCGGTATAAGTCCGAGTGAATAAATAAAAATTTGAAATCCGCTACTTTTATCTCTTCCTGCTTCAGATGGCAACATTTTGAAGCCTGCTTTGCGGTAATCCTCATCAATTACCCAGGCAATGGCCCAAAAGTGGGGAAATTGCCAAATAAACTGAATTGCAAAAAGTATTAGTCCCTGCACATCTATTGCATTGGTTGCTGCTACATACCCCAATAAAGGTGGAATTGCACCTGGAAAAGCTCCTACAAAAACGGCAAATGGGGTTACTTTTTTTAATGGGGTATAAAGTGTAGTATACAATAACAATGCTAGTAAGCCAAGTATTCCACTTAAGGGATTCATGAAAAACCACAGTATAAAAATACCAATAACACCCATTAAAGATGCAAGCACCAAAGCCTCTGGTATGCTCATTCGTTCCTGTGGCAGTGGTCTGTTTTTGGTTCTTGTCATTAACTTATCAGTTTCCTTTTCCATAATTTGGTTAAAACCATTAGAGGAACCAGTAACAAGAAAACCTCCTATTACTAGCCATATCAGCTTTGTCCAGTCAAGATTTGAGGAGCCATAAATAAAGCAAATAACAGCAGAAAAAACTACAAGTGATGTAAGTCGGAATTTAATAAACTGAAAGTAATCAGATATCTTTGCCGTGATATTGAATTTTTCTTGGGTGTATATTTCTTCAGCCAGCAAAATTGCGTATTGTATAAGATTCTTTAGGGTTGCAATTTTACCAAAAAAATGCTAAACCGCCAAGAATTTGCAACTAGAAATTATAAATTATTTTGCACAAGGGGCAGTTCCATAACTTTTTCCATCCTACCTATCATAGTAAGCGTTAAAAAGAGTTGTACGAATTCCGGCATAAATAAAATGTGTTTTTTGCCTGTTGTCAATAAGCCCCTGCCACATCTCTCTGCCGGTATAGCCAATTTCTGCCTGTATATTACTTTTAGTGTTTATTAAGTAAGAAACTTTAAAATCTTTTACCAGCAAGTAGGTCTTTATTCCCTGTCCGGTATAATGTCCATGCTCATATGGTCTTTCACGGTAGGAACGGTAAATGTCTCTGCCATAATAAACATTATTCAAATCAGAACCAAAATCAGTGTATACAAGTTTTGCCTCTAAGGACAACCTGTTACGGAAATACCTTAAAATAGCCAGGGACTCCTTGAAATTGGCCCCTAATGGATGGGCTAAAGGTTGATTGAAGTGCCCGTAATTTTGGTAAACGCTTCCATGGGAATACGTGTAAGGCCGGGTAAAATTATACTCTGCTTGTAGTTGAAGATTTTTAATGGTTAAAAAATCAAACCATTTGTAACCCAGCTGGAATCCATATTTATTTGCCCACCAGCCCCACTTCCTTGTAGAATCTGGAAGTATTGCCTGGATAACATCTGAACGAATTTCTTTGAGCAAAAACTCATCAATAAAGGCTTGCCCATAAATTAAATGCTTATTAAATAATTTGTATTTAAAATTAAGTCCCATTAAAACATTATCTCCTGATCCTACTGAATATTCAACAGGACGGTAAAAAATAACCGGGTTCAGATAATTAATATCATAAGTGAATTTCTGCCCTAGTGTATCCCTGTTTTCAAAAATAACAGCCTCGAAAACACCAATATTTAAACGCTTTCCAATATTTAAACTTAAGAAATGAAATGTTCCGTATTTGTTGTAAAAGGAGCTGGAATTGCCTAAAGAACCACTAATGTCACTTAAATTAGTAAAAAGGTTTACGTACTGAAGTTTCCAAATTGTAGTTGTGATTTTAAAATAGGGATAACTGTATGCATTATCAGAAAGCAACAAGGAACGATAGCCATCGCCAATAAAATTTCTACCAAAGCCGGCCTGCAGGTCAACATACTTAATTGGGGAGTAGGACAAATAACCGCTATTGTTTTTATAATTCCAGGAATTGCCTCTTTCATTAGCATAAGCACCTCCTGGAACAACCTTTTCATTGTCAACTATGGAATCCAAATAAGAAGGAAAAATAGAATTTCCCTGAGAAAAAACAGTATTGAAATGCAATTTGTTTCCCAATGACACATCAAATGAAGCTCCATAAGCAGATTCAAAAGGAATTACTGTGTTTGCAGTTTCAAAACCGCTTATCAAATTAATTACAGGATTAACCTTTATTGATAATATTCCTCTTTTGTATGCTAATAGATTTTCATTAAAAAAGCGATTTGCAAACTTTGATTCGCTTTGCTTTTCCAGGGAATGGTTTATGGAATCAATTGCAAGCAATTCACTTAATTTAGAAATCTGGTAAGGTTTGCTTGCAGTATGGAAACCAACATCCTTACTATTTAGAAATGCATCGTATCGGCTTAATATATTTTTATTTAGCGATGCGTTTTGAGCGTGCATCTGAAAAATTTGCATCAGGGCAAATGCGATAAGAAATATTCTTACAAAATTTTTCAAGTAGCCAGGACTGCTTTATTTTTAACTTTTTTAAAGACAAAAGGTATTTGTGCAACCAAAATTGCAAAACCTGCAACAACAACAAAAGCCATTGTAGCTCCCATTTTTTGAGCCATAAAGGCTAATGCAATAGTAGAAATACTATAAAGGTATATCACAATTACAGTTTGTCTTTGATTGAGACCAATATCTAACAGCCTGTGATGAATGTGATTTTTATCTGCAGAAAAAGGAGAAACGCCTCTAACGGTCCGGTAAATAAAAATTCTTAGTGTATCTACTAAAGGATAAACAAGAATGGATAATGCCAGGATGGGTTTTGAAACATTTGCTAACTCGGCTGGCAGATATGCTACATTAAATTCAATCATTTTTATTGCCAGTAAAGAAAAAATAAAGCCCAGAGTAAGTGATCCGGAATCTCCCATAAAAATTTTGGCGGGAGAGAAATTATAAAACATAAATGCCAAGAGTGCTCCACCAAGAGAAATGGCCAAAACAGCCATTTCATTATTACCAGCAGTAAAAAACCAGAACCCAAAAGCAAACGAGGCAATTACGCCAACTCCCGAGGCCAATCCATCCACTCCATCAATAAGGTTAAATGCATTTACAATTACAATATATGCATACAAAGAAAGGAAAACGCTTGCCCAATGCGGAATATCCCTTATTCCAAAAAGACCATACAAGCTGGTAATTCTCACATCTGCCATCATTATTAGCATTAAGCCAACCAAAACGTGAGCTAAAAGTTTTTTAACCGGTGCAGTACCTATTATATCATCTTTAACGCCCACAAAAAACAATAACAGTCCTCCTGCTATTACATATTTAAGATTTTCAGGTGATTGTCCTGGGTACCAAAGTGAATATGTAAATAAAGCAGCCGCGAAAATAATAATCCCACCAATAGAAGGAATTCTCCTGGTATGGAGCTTTCTATCATCATCCGGGTTATCGGTTAAGCCCTTCATAATTGCAACTTTTATAAGTGCAGGTGTAGAAAGCAACACGATAAAAAAAGAAGTTAAAAATGTGAGTACAAGCAGTTCCAAGTTCATTTAAGCTAAAGGGTCAACAAAATTGCATATAATTCTTGAATTTTCTATTAGGTAACGCTGTTTTTAAACTTAATTATATTAAAAGTCATAATACCTGTTGAATAAATCCGTTCGCAATGCAAAAAACAAAATTCGGCTTTCCTGTCTTCTGTTTACATTTGCACTGATTCTTTCAGAAAAACCAACCATTATTTTCATATTCGTTTTCCGGTTAATAATATACCCAACTGAAATCTCTTTCCAAAACAAGGATGCTTCCAAAGACTTATCAGGCAATTGGGTTCCGGATAATTCTCCCTGAGCTAAAAAAATATTGCCACCATTATTATAACCGGAAGTATCATAATTCATTGTGGCATAATTAAATTTTACACCCAGGAACAAATCCTTTATTCCATAATCAATAAAACCTACAAATTCTTTAAACCCTGCACCAAGTGGATGAGCTAGAGATTGATTATAGTGCCCGTAATTTTGAATCGGATTTTGAAAAGAATAGGTATAAGGCTCTACAGAATTGAATTCTGACTGAAGGTGTAGGTTTTTAATCGAAAACAAATCAAAAGTTTTAAAACCAGCCTGCCATCCATAATCATTTGTTTTCAGTCCATTTATTAAAAACTGTCCGTAAAGTGTGGTTTTATTCAGGAGCTTATATTTAATATTTATTCCTGTAAAAACATTATTTAAAGTATCATTTAGTAATGCCACAGTATTAACAAAAATTACTGGATTGTAAAAAAGCGGGCTTACCTTTTGAGGGTAATTGTTTTCCGAGGCTTTCCATATAATTCCTTCAAAAACCCCAATCTGCAATCTTTTAGTGGCATTGAAACTCAGGTAGTGGAAAGTGCCTTGTTTTCTTATAAATAATTCCTCCCTTTGCGACACAACCTGAGTTTTCATTCGAATCAATGTTTGAAGAGAACTATATATATTGGTGTAATTTAAACGGTTTTTAAAAAATGCGGTATTGATTTTAAGGTAAGGATAAACAAAAGCATTATCGGA
The DNA here is from genome assembly GCA_013696965.1 of Bacteroidota bacterium. Classification (NCBI taxonomy): domain Bacteria; kingdom Pseudomonadati; phylum Bacteroidota; species Bacteroidota bacterium. The sequence continues at coordinate 50,442 of JACCXN010000009.1, forward strand.
AAGTATTAAGGAACGATAACCTTCTCCTATGAAATGGTTTCCATGGCCAAGTTGAAGGTTTATGTTTTTAATGGGAGAATAGGATACGTTTCCTGAAGCCCAGGCATAATCATAACCGGATTTTTTAAACTCCTTTACCCTCCCCTGACCAGGCACAACACCCCATTGCTGCACATAATCATCAAGGTAACTTACAAAAAAAGATTGGTTTTCAAGGAAAGTAGTTTCAAAAGAAAACTTAGTAGTAATATCTCCGCTGGCCCTAAATCCTCTGGAATTTGTATAAAAACTGGAAGTATCAGCCCTTAAAGAAACATCTGCATTATCCTGATGAAATGAAAAATTAAAAAGCGGATCAATATGAAGTTTGAAATCTCCAGTATCAACATGAATTAAACTTTCGTATTTTATTTTCCTGGCAAATTTTGATTGAAATTGCCTGTGTTTTTGAATTTCATTTTCACTATTTGCAATGGAATCGCTATTAATTAATGAGCCAAGATAAGGCTTTACAGCTGTATGAGAGGAATTTCCAGGATGAGCAAGATGCTTTTCAATATTTAAAAGATAAGACCTGTTTAAGGGAAGATTTTCCTGCTGCGCATTTCCAACAAGAGGAAAAATCAAAAGAAAAATCAGAATATACTTGAAAAAATTCAAAAAGGTAGAAATCATTGCATTAGCTCAACTACAAAGTTACTCAAAAACTTTTGAAGTTTCAACTTCTTTATATACAGATTTTACACCTTCTTCTAGCCCTATGAGGTGCTTCCAGCCCATTTTATGGATCTTGGCAACGTCAAGTAATTTTTTAGGCGTGCCATCAGGTTTACTGGTATCAAATTTAATTTCACCTTCAAATCCGGTTATCTGCTTTACTAGCATGGCGAGCTCTTTAATTGTTAAATCCTTACCAGTGCCAATATTCACAAATTCCGAATCATTGTAGTTTAACATCAGAAAAAAACAAGCATCTGCAAGGTCATCCACATGAAGAAACTCTCTCATAGGTGCGCCTGTCCCCCATATTTCAACTACTTCCCTGTTCTCGATTTTAGCTGTATGAAATTTTCTAATCAAGGCAGGCAAAACATGTGAATTCTTAAGGTCGTAATTGTCGTTAGGCCCATACAAATTCGTAGGCATGGCACTTATAAAATTACATCCATATTGACTTCTATAAGTTTCACACATTTTTATACCTGCTATTTTAGCAATGGCATAAGGTTCATTGGTTGGTTCAAGAGGGCCGGTTAACAGATATTCTTCTTTTAAAGGCTGAGGAGCAAGTTTGGGATATATACATGAAGAACCTAAAAACAATAACTTTTTTACTTTATTTAAATAAGAGGCATGAATTACATTGTTTTGTATTTGAAGGTTTTCATAAAGAAATTCCCCCCTGTAAATATTATTTGCCAATATTCCGCCTACTTTGGCAGCTGCCAAAAAAACATAATCAGGTTTTTCATGGTTAAAAAAATCAAAAACATCTTGCTGGTTTCTTAAATCCAACTCCATAGATGTACGGGTAATAATGTTATTAAACCCTGATGCATCTAATTTTCTAACTAATGCGGAACCAACCATGCCACGATGGCCTGCTACATATATCTTTGCTTGTTTTTCCAATTTAACTTTTCTTTAACTGATTCTTATTCATAAGAATTTAAAACCTTATGCCCACCTTCCAATAAATATTTATCTCTTTTGAAAAGCTCCAAATCTGAAAGCACCATTTCCTTTACAAGTTGTTCAACCGTAATTTCAGGTTCCCAACCCATATTTGCTTTTGCTTTAGAGTAATCTCCAACCAATAAATCTACTTCTGTTGGACGGAAATATTTGGGATCAATTTCAACTATAACTTTTCCAGTTGCAGCGTTAATTCCCTTTTCATCAACTCCTTTTCCCTTCCATTCAATTTTAATATTCATATGTTCAAAAGCCATTTCAATAAACCTTCTCACAGAAACTTTTCGTCCAGTTGCAAGAACATAATCGTCTGCTGTTTCCTGTTGTAGCATCAACCACATTCCTTTTACATAATCTCTTGCATGACCCCAATCTCTTTCCGAATCAATATTACCCATAAATACCTTTTCTTGCAACCCCAAACTTATACGGGCTGCTGCTCTTGTTATCTTCCTTGTAACAAAGGTCTCTCCTCTTACCGGGCTCTCATGATTGAACAAAATTCCATTGCAGGCATACATGTTATAAGCCTCCCTGTAGTTCTTTACTATCCAAAAAGCATACAATTTGGCCACTCCGTATGGACTACGGGGATAAAATGGAGTAGTTTCCTTTTGAGGCACTTCTTGCACTTTCCCATACAATTCAGAGGTGGAGGCTTGATAAAACCTGGTTTTTTCCTCTAACTTCAATATTCTCATTGCCTCAAGTAAACGAAGTGTGCCTAATGCATCTGAATTAGCAGTATACTCAGGAGTTTCAAAAGAAACCTTAACATGAGACTGGGCGGCAAGATTGTAAATTTCATCCGGTTGTACATCTTGTACAATTCTTATAATATTTGTTGAATCAGTAAGATCCCCATAATGCAAAGTAAAATTTACTTTTTCTTCATGTGGATCTTTATATAAATGATCTATTCTATCCGTATTAAAAAGGGAGCTTCTTCTTTTAATTCCGTGAACTATATATCCCTTGGAGAGAAGCAGTTCACTTAAATAAGCTCCATCCTGCCCAGTGACTCCTGTAATTAACGCAACTTTTTTCTTTGACATTTTTCTTACTTTTATTATTTGTTAATATCCTGCTTTTGACGATCCTATGTTTTCAACCGGATGCCAGGTTGTTTTTATTTCAAGGGTATCTAAAATCAGTTCCGGGCCTTGAGATTCTTGCTTATTCCAATCAATAGTGTCATAAACAAAAACTCTTTTCATATTGTTAACGGCTGTTTGCTGAATTACTTTTATTTCTTCCTTATTGTCTCTTGCATATACAACCGCATTTACATCCATATGCGATGCAAAATGAGTATGCAATTCCTTACTCTTGCCTGTCAAAATATTTATTACCCCTCCAGGCACATCAGAAGTGACTAAAACCTCAGCAAAAGAAACAGCACATAAAGGTTTATTTTCAGAAGCAAGCACTATGCAAGTATTGCCACCGGCAATCGCAGGTGCTACTACTGAAACCAATCCCAGCAAAGAAGTTTTTTCAGATGCAATAATTGCAACCACGCCAGTTGGTTCAGGAACTGAAAAATTAAAATGAGAGGAAGCAACAGGATTTACAGAACTGTAAATCTGTGTAAACTTATCGCACCATCCAGCATAATAAACAAGCCTGTCAATGGCAAGATCAACCTCAACTTCTGCAGCTTTGTTAGTTCCTCCCTGAAAAACGATTTCAGAAATGAATTGCGCTTTCCTTCCTTCCAGCATTTCAGCAATTCTGTATAAAATCTGGCTGCGATTAAAAGCAGATCTGTTACTCCAATCACCAAAGGCTTTGCGCGCTTCAACTACTGCATTTCTAAAATCCTTTCTTGAAGAAAGACAAATGTTCGCTAAATGCTTCCCCTGCTTGTTTTCTAAAGGATAAAACCTTCCTGATTCAGTTCTTGGGAATTTTCCTCCAATATATATTTTATATGTTTTTAAGATTTCCAATCGCTTCATCACTGAATTTGAGTAAATAGAGAATTTCAAAGATATAATAAATAGGTTATTTCTGCCTAATAAAACCAACAAAAAAACTTCTTGAATTTGGTGTATACCTAAGCAATATTTAAAAAAGAGGTTAAATTAATTGCCCAAATTCATCACCACAAATAGGATTAAACCTCTAAATAAGCTGCTAAACCATGTAAACCGCCCTCTCTGCCAAATCCACTTTCTTTGTATCCTCCAAAAGGGGACACAGGATCGAATTTGTTATACGTATTTGCCCAAACAACCCCGGCCCTTAATTTGCTTGTAAGGTTAAAAACTTTTGATCCTTTATCTGTCCAAACTCCTGCTGAAAGTCCATAAGGAGTATTGTTTGCTTTTTCAATAACTTCTTCAATGGTTCGGAAAGTTTGAACGGCCAACACAGGGCCAAAAATTTCCTCCTGAACAATTCTGTGTGACTGGCTGGCATTTAAAAAAAGGGTTGGTTTACACCAAAATCCTTTTTTGGGAACAGAACAGGAGGGTTGATAAAACTCAGCTCCTTCATCCTTACCAATTTTTAAATATTTATTAATGGTGTTGAGTTGTTCTTTAGAATTAATAGCTCCAATGTCCGTGTTTTTATCTAGAGGATCACCTACAATCAGGGTATTCATCCTGTCTTTTAGTTTTAAAATAACTTTTTCAGCCACATTTTCCTGCACAAACAATCTGGATCCGGCACAACATACATGCCCCTGGTTAAAGAATATTCCATTGATAATCCCTTCAACGGCCTGATCAATAGGAGCGTCTTCAAAAATTATATTTGCAGCTTTTCCACCAAGTTCCATGGTTGATCTTTTGCCGGTTCCTGCAATGGCTTTTTGTATGCTTTTACCCACATTGGTAGATCCTGTAAAGGCAATTTTATTAATTCCGGGATGATTAACAAGTGCGGCCCCTGTTTTTCCAGCTCCTGTAATAATATTAACTACTCCATCCGGCAGGCCTGACTCCTGAATAATCTCTGCCAGTATAAGTGCTGTTAATGGAGTGGTTTCAGCGGGTTTTAAAACAAGTGTATTTCCTGTTGCAAGGGCAGGTGCAATTTTCCAGGCAGCCATTAAAAGCGGGAAATTCCATGGAATAATTTGTCCTGCAACCCCTATTGATTTAGGATTTTTACCTGGAAAAGCATACTCTAATTTATCTGCCCATCCTGCATAATAAAAGAAATGATTTGCCGCCAATGGAATATCAATATCCCTGGATTCGCGAATTGTCTTTCCTGAATCAAGAGTTTCAACTACTGCCAATTCCCTGGCTCTCTCTTGTATTAATCGCGCAATTCTATATATATATTTACCTCTTTCCTTGGAAGGCATTTTACTCCAAACTTTCTCGTATGCAACACGTGCCGCTTTTACTGCTTTGTCCACATCCTCATCAGTAGCCTCTGCTACATCGGCTAGTTTTTCCTCAGTTGCCGGGTTTATAGTTGTGAAATATTTTCCTTTAACCGGATTTACAAACTTTCCATTAATGAACAGTTGATATTGTTTTTTTATATTTATATGATCTGTACTTTCCGGGGCTGGCTCGTATGCCCAGGTTGAAGTAAAGTCTAATACCGGTTTTTTACTCATTTCAATTGTTTTATTTTTTTAAACATTTAAATTGTATGCTTAATTTGATTTTTTTTGAAAAAATGATCCTAATTAAACTAATTATAATAAATCTGATAAAATATCAGTCTTTAGAAAAATAATCCCCGCTTTGATAAGCTCCCGTTTCTTCCTTTGCTAATTGCATCAATATATCATTCGCTAAACTACTGGCGCCAAATCGGAACCATTCATTTGACAGCCAGGCATTGCCAAGAGTTTCCTTAACCATTACCAGATTTTGCAAAGCGGCTTTAGCAGTAGAAATTCCACCTGCTGGTTTCATTCCAACCATTTTACCTGTTGAATAATAAAAATCGCGAATGGCCTCAAGCATTACTAAAGTAACAGGCATTGTAGCTGCCGGAGAAATTTTTCCTGTTGAAGTTTTTATAAAATCCGCTCCTGCATACATGGCAATTTCACTCGCTTTTCTTACAGCATCAAGGGAACTTAACTCACCGGTTTCAAGTATAACCTTAAGTCTTGCATGTGCACATGCTTCTTTAATGGCAATAATTTCATCAAATACAAAATTGTAATTTCCCATTAAAAACGCCCCTCTTGATATTACCATATCCACTTCATCTGCTCCATTTTCTACAGCATACCTTGTATCCGCTAATTTAATTTCCAGAGTAGATTGTCCTGATGGAAAAGCAGTGGCAACGGATGCAACCTTTATGGCAGTGCCTTTTAAAGCATCTTTTGCTGTTTTTACAAAAGTTGGATAAACACATACAGCAGCAACACATGGAATTCCAGTCATGACATCATGCATATGGGCTGCTTTATAGCACATTTGCCTTACTTTCCCCTCTGTATCCTTTCCCTCCAAAGTAGTAAGGTCAATCATATTCATTGCCATTTTTAAACCTGCAACCTTTGCTGATTTTTTAAGGCTTCGTGTATTAAACCGAGCAACCCTTTCTTCTACACCTACTTGATCTATACTCTGAGACTTGGTGAAATCAAGCATTTCAACTATCCTGCGCTTATCTGTTTTCATTGTCATTGGTTAATCAGCTGGAAAGATAGGAAATTTAGAAATAAATCCATTTATAGAAATCAATGAAATACAAAAAAGAGTAAAAGAAATTTTAAAAATTTGCTTGTTCAATTAAATTATTTTCAAAGAATTTAATCTCATTTATAAACAAAAACAATTGGCAGGGTCTGATAAACGGGAACAACTACATTTCTTTGTTTTCCAGGTTTTATATTAAGCCTGCTCAAAGATGAGCAGGCTTGGAAAATTATCTTCTGCTAAATTTAAAAGGCAGAGTATATGCAACAGTTACAGGCTTTCCCCTTTGTTTGCCAGGGCTAAAAACCGGGAAAGATTCAATTACCCTTATTGCTTCATCGTCAAGTCCCTTTACACCCCTTGCAATGGAAATGTTTTTTGTTTTTCCATCAGGACCTATAGTAAAACTAACATATACAGTGCCTGTAATACCTGCATCAAAAGACATTTGAGGATATTTTGTGTTTTTGAACAGAAACTGCTGAATCTTTTCATCCGTACACATTTTTCTCTGGTCAAAATCTACAATACTTTCACAACCAGGAAAAGAGGGCATTTCTTCAACAATTCGAAAAAATTCCACCTCGTCAATACTTTCCACCTCTGGAATAATTTCAACATATGTTGTTTGATCGGATTCTGTGCTATTTATTTCCACTTGCTTTTCAATTGCAATTTCATTATCAACCAATACCAATTCAATTATTACTGGAGGAGCAGGAGGCAATGGGATTTCAGGAATTGTTATTGGTATCATTTCCTCCTCTGCATGGTTAATAAGTAATTCACCAAGGCCAGAGGAATTTCCTTCATAACTTTTCCATTCTAAGGCCATTAATACTAATGAAATTGAAATTACAAGACCTATTTTAAGAAACATGGGCTTCTTTTTTTCGAGATCTACCTGAGAATTTTTCTTTAATTCCATATATGATTTATTTAGGGGGTTACAAATTAAAGCCGCTCCAAAATTATCCTTGCACATTCAATAACAAATTCAAGAAGAAACAAAAAATGAATCTTTAAATTTTTACTATTTTAGTGTGTAAAGATCAAATCATATATTTAGTGTTTTATAGAAAGGTTAAAAAAATAGTAATTGTACTAATTTTAAAATTTCGAGAACCCTAAAAAAATCAAGGTTGAATAAATTTCTTTAACTTGTATTACGAAAAACTAAAAGAAACAGTTTCTAAAAAAGGTGTTTTTATATCTAAAGTGAAACTTTTAAGCAATTCAAAGTAAAAACACAATTAGGCCTTTGCCAAAAACGATGCGTCTTTTGCGGAAATTCCAATCATTTCTCTTTAAAGAGGCTCATTAAATAAATATATAAAGCCCAGGAATAAGGTTAAGTTAAACAAAAAAAAGCGTCTGTTCAAAATTGAACAGACGCTTAAAATTTCTATTAAATCTAAAGGCTTATTTTAAAACAAATCTTATTGGCAAATTGTATTGAACTGATACTGCCTTTCCTCTTTGTTTACCAGGAGACCATGCAGGCATTTTTTGAACTACGCGTACTGCTTCATCATCCAATCCTTTCACTCCCCTTAATATTTTAACATCCTTTACTTTACCGTCAGATCCAATAACAAAAGTAACATAAACTGTTCCTTGAATACCTGCATCCTTAGCCATTTGAGGATATTTCATTTCATTACCCAGAAATTTAAACAATGCTTCTTCACCACCTGGAAAAGAGGGCATATTTTCAACTATCGTAAAAATTTCATTTTCAACAATTACCTCATCTTTTTGCACAATATCAACAAATGTTGATTGATCGGCTTCGGATTCCTTTATTTCAACTTCGTTTTTAATTACAACATCATCTTCCACTACTTGTAATTCTATAACTGCAGGAGGAGGAGGTGGGGGTGGTAACAATTCTGGCTGAGTTATAGGAATCATTTCTTCCTCTGTCTGGTCAATAACTAATTGGCCAAGATCCGCCAGGCTACCTTCGTAGCTTTTCCATTCTAAACCTATTAATACTAAACCAAGGGAAACAACAAGACCTATTTGAAGAAACAGGGATCTCTTTTTTTCAAGATCAGCATTAGGATTTTTCTTTAATTCCATTTTGAATTAATTTTAAGTCTTTAATATGCAAATATAAAAATTACGGTTGCTAAAATTACGGTTTTTATAGAATATTACACTATTTTATTCCACAAATAAATGTTGTTTGTATTATAAACAGTAAAGCTGCATTATTCAACACATTAACTCTGAATTCGTGATTTTATTTTCTGCCTTAAAAATCGTTTGAATTTACACTTAAATGAATTTTAAAAAAGTTTAGCGTAAATAAAATGCTTGAACATGTATTATTTTGCTTCTTATTTGGCTATTTATAACAGCAATTACAGGGTTTATTATAACATCGTTAAAGGTGAAATCCAAGAAACTTAATAAATTAGTTATTCGTTCGAACTAAACCTAAAGGTATTCTCTTTACCATAAATAACATAAAAAGTAATTAGCCCTAAAATGCTTCCGCTTAAATTGGCTATTACATCATAAACATCAGCATTGCGCTCGATAAATAACTGATCTTGCAAAACTTCTGTAATTATACTCAAGAAAAAGGCATATCCTAAAGCTAGTTTAATCGAGTTGTACCGGAGAGTTTTAAATGCAGGCTGAATTTTAAGTCCTTTTATGGAAAGAAGCACTAAAACCAAGAATAAAAAAGCATGTACAAATTTGTCAAAAGACAAGAGTTTCCATTTAATTGCATCGGGAAAATCAGAGCCAGGCAATCCGCATAAAACAAGAATGAACAGGGACCAGAAAATAGGGAAAAGATTCCATCGAATAAATACAATAAAACTACTCTTCATAACAAAATGAAAAACATTAACTCAAATAAATTTACAAAAATCAAGCCCCTATAACTTCCTTATATTGTGAAGCAGATAAAAGATCTTCCACTTCCGAATTATCAGAAAGTTTAATTTTAACCATCCAGCCTTCGCCATAAGGATCGTTATTAACCAGGTCTGGATTTGACTCAAGTGCTTCATTTACCTGGGTAATTTCACCGCTCAGGGGCATAAAAAGATCAGAAACTGTTTTTACAGCTTCCACTGAACCAAAAATCTCTTCTTTTTTAAAGGAATCTCCACTGTTAACCTCTACGTAAACAATGTCACCAAGTTCTTTTTGGGCAAAATCTGTGATGCCAATAGTTGCTGTATCACCTTGTATTTTTACCCATTCGTGATCTTTGGTGTATTTTAAATCTGCAGGAATATTCATTATTAAATTTGTTAAATATTTTACTAAGAGTGAATTTTAAAAGTTGTCAAAATTACATTTTTTTTAATTATATTCCTTTAAGAAAGTGTAAACCTTAAACTAATTCCTGCATTGGTGTTTGATGAAGGAAACGAGTTTGTAATTACTGGTGAGGTAAGTATTTTATCAAAGAATAAACGAAGATTAACCCTGGAGTTAAGCACATAATCTGCAGCTAATTTAATTGAAATAATTCGCTGGCCTCCGGTTGGTTGATGTAAATTATCATCTATTGACCTCATCATAATTCTATTGTCCCTTACCGATATATCTGCCCTGCAATTCAAATCACTTTGAACTTTTGTTTTTGTAGGACCTATTTTGAATGGGAAAGGAACATTTTTAAACCTATATCCAAAACCAACTATAACTTCATTCCCTTTGCTTTCCTGTAATCTGTTATCGGTAAAGTTAAAAGCAAGGTTCCTGTCACGTTTTAGTTCAATACGAGTAATTAAACTGTTGTGCCAGGTCATGTCCATATTTATTAAAGGACTGAATTGTTCTGTAATTGAAATTTGAGCAATCTGAAATTGAGGAATGTAATTATCATTGATATCCATTTTATCTGTATAACCTGGTCCTGCATTTTCTACAAAAAGCATATTGGTTGAATAGGAGCCAATATTGTATGAGGAGCGGTAAGCATGACTTAATGTAAATGACTTGAAATATTTTTTAAACAAGTCCAGTTTAGATAAACCATCATATGTTATCCTCCAGTTAGGCTTAGGTATTTTAGGCATAAGGCTGGTGGAAGCTGAATTAGCATCAGTGCCGGAATAAGCAGCAAGGAAAGCAGGAATTAATACATCCTGAGAAGTAGCACCATAACCTTCCCTGTAACCATCCTGGTTTACACCCACCGGAAGCCCTGTTTCTGCTTCCCTTTCATTTGCTAATTTGTTTGAAATTGCAATTCGGTTATCCATGAATTGCTGGAAAACAGGTGATGATCCATCTTCCAGATCCCTTATAAATGAAGTATTCCAACTCACATAAGACATGCTAAAGTTGCCAGTCTCCATGCGGCTTTCCCTTACAAATTCACCTAAATCATCATTCCACCTTATAAACTCCGAATTACTTTTACCAACGTTCCTTGTAACATTAAGCTCCAGGCGCAAATCTTTAAGAGGCTCTATATTCGTTCTTGCATTAAAGTTTTTACTGTTTGTTGTTGCATATGGTGTCATAAGCAATGATTCTTCCATAAGCCACCCCTCTCGCACAGCTCGCATTGCAAAACTTGTATCCTGGTGACCAGAAATAAAACCCCATCCTGGTGCATTGAAATTATCCATTCCAAGGAGTGTGGTTGGTTTAGAATAACCTGGCAAAATTGTTCCTGAATTGTCTGTATAAGTGAAAGATGCATTCTTTACACTCATTATCACTCTTGCTGATTGTTCGTAAATATTAAATTTATTCGGATCTTTTTCCTTTTCTTTTCCTTTTAAGCTATCTGGAAGGGCGGGCTTTGGAACAGGTGGCTTAGGAGCCTGGCGGGCACCTCCTTTTCCTGAATACTTTTGGTTGACTTTCTTTAAATAAGGTACTTTGTTATAAAGTGTTAAAAAATTAAACTGTCCGTTCCATTGTTCTGATCGTGAATTTTTAATTGTATTTCCAAGTTCATTGGCAGCAAAAGGGGCCCTCATCCAATCATATGTTCCTCCGATACGTGTAGTTAAATTAACCCAATCAGTGAGTGGAAATTTATTTATTGGCCAGGTATAATTCAAATTCATAGCATGGTTATACAAAACATTGGTTCCTAATTCTTTTAGACTTTGATTTATTGAATCCTTTTTTTCCTGGGTATCTATTTTACCGTCCGGCTCCATGATCCTTGCATTGTTGGTGGCAGTAAAATCAAATTTCAATGATTTGGTTATATCATGTCTTACTTCATACATCCTTGTCATTGTGAAGTTTTTATTAAAGGTGGGAGGTATTACATAATCAGCGAATCCACTGTTATTTCTTATCTGTACTTCGTTAAACATCCTGTCTAGGCTAGTAGAGAAGGACAGCCTGCTTGGCATTAAATTGAAATTAAAATCAGTGATGAGCTTAGCATATTTAGATTTATTAAGCAATTTAGATTTTGAAAAAGGCTTGATGTTTTTTGGCGAAGTGGAAAAACTATACATTACAGCACCACGATAAAGCTTGGTTTCATTGTATTCTGTATTAATGTCACGCTTAAATATTTCATTGTAAGAGTAGGTGAAGGATAAATTTTCCACATCATATATCCTGCTTTTAGAGGCTCCCTTGCCTTTTTCTTTTTTTACATTGGCAAAATTGATGCTTCGTCTGCGGGTGTAGTCCTGTACCGATTCCTTAATTGAATCCCTTACTGATTTATCATCGATTTTCAAAAGATCATCAAATTCAATATCCGGGTCATTTGGATGAAATTGGGGATTAATAAAACCTTCGGAATAACCAAGGAACATAGGGATACTTAAATTAAAATTCTCAGGTAAAAGTCTGCCCATTCTGAAATTACCAGAAAGATCATAGGATCTAATATCTGCCCTTTGTCTTTCACTGATCTTCTTTTCTATTGAACCAAAGCCAGGAGTACTCATATTTCCGGCAACGGTTACATCTCCAAAATCAGCAAGCTTTGCAGATACTCTTCCTGTAGTTGCCCATCCATTTCTTTTATCAAAATCCGAGAGCCTTAACTCATTCACCCATATTTCAACACACTTAGCAAAGCCATCATCACTGTCATCTGTTCCTTCTTTTTTAGGATTTCTAACCCCAATCATAATTGAACTGATTTCACTTAACTGAGGATTTCCCACTACAGCTAATACATGTTCCCCATTTTTTCGTGTATAAGGAATATTAAAAGGTACCTGGGCTGCATTTCTGTCCAGTTTAAGGGCTGTAAGCAATTCAAAAGGAAGATCAATTTCATTTATAAGCGGCCAAACTTTAATTCTATCTGCCTCCGAATCACCATTGTATTTACCAGGCGGGGTAACCACCAGGGGTATTTCATATTCGTAATAATTTTCATTGTAGTCTCTTCCCAATCTTACGAACAACCTTAAATCACCATCATTAAGTACTTGATTGTTTAATGCCTCTGCATGAACAAACATTTTTAGCTTTTTATAGGATCTTACATCAAAATTTGTATTTCTGTAAGCGGCCTTTGCATCTCCATCCTCAAGATCACAGGCTTTTAAAACCATTGATTGTTCATTTAATCTTCTTAATTGAGGGTTAGCAGCATCAATTACTCGGTCTATTCCAGGAGGCAAAATATAATTTACAGGAGTTTTCACTCCATTTTCTTCAATATTCACTGCTCCAACATCAAAAAGGGTGGAACCCGAAGCATCATCCGCAAGGTATTCACCTGGTGATCTAAGATCATAAAGATATTTTCGCCATTCTCCACGAACAAGTTCAAGTCTTCCAAAACGACAAATTACTGAATCTGTAAAACCTGTTAAAAACATTCTTACAAACCGTATAGAGGTAAAATCCTGAATCCCTCCAATTACTTTTTCCGGGTTACGAACAGGGATTTTAAACTGATACCAGTCCACATCAATTTGCTCTCCGTCTTTTGTTTTGCCTGATCCTGTTACTTTATCCGTTATGTAATTCTGTCCAACCACCATATCCTGTGGCCTTAAACTTACCTTGTACTGGTAATAACTTTCATTTGTACTTAATGTATTGTCACGATTTATGTCTTCAATGTTTGGAGATGGTGATGAAGCAGTTGGAAATGCTTCTGTTTCGTTTTGGCTTGTTTTGGAATTTCCTTCAACCCCATTAAACTCTTTATATCTTTCAAGAATATTTCTTTGATCATCATCTTGTGCAGTTCCCCTGAAGTATTTAAAATTATCTCCCGAAGGATCCTGTAATGCCTTTTGATAAGCCGGGCTATTAACTCCATATATACTGGCAATATTTGCAAGATAAATATTATCAAAAAAAGTTTTTTCATCCTCATCGGATAACCCATCATACCCAATATCTTGAAAAGGCCTTGCTTCCTCCTTGGTATCAAAAGCATTAACAAGGGACTGAAGAGAAGAAACCCGCCCCCATGCAGTGGTGTCAACATTGGTAACGCTAGCGGTTGTAGGCAATCCATGCTCAAAACTTTTTCGATCATCTCTTAATATATCCTCTGAAATGTTACCAAGATTGAAATATAAATCTCCTCCCGAATGTGTTGCTACCCCATTATCAGAATGAAAGGGGTCCATTACCCAAAACTGTATATATTCAATATTCGCAGTTTCGAAGTCATTCTGGTCAATCTTTCGCATAATACCCGCCCAACGACTTGCCGGATCATTCAATAATCCATTTTGATCAATACCAGCAGAATAAGCTGAGGGTTGAACATCATAATTATAAGGCCCTTTTTCATTTGGATAAAGTGCAAGGTCAAGAACAGGCATATTCATAACTTGCCCTTGAGGTGGAACCCTGTTAGGAAAAATTTCTGTTTCCAGAATCTCCCTCATATAATGATTGGATTGCATTTCAGAGCCTTTTATATGCGTAGGCGTTAAATTATTGTCTCTCCAAAACAAGGGGTCAATTGTATACCAGGCTAGCTTTGCCCTGTTAAAACCATATCTAAGGTCATTAACGAAATTCGCTTCTGGAAATAAATTTGTTTGCTTTTGAGGAGTACTAGCAAGGCTCCAGGCAAAACTAGATCGAATATCAATCACAGATTGGCTTCCTTCAAAATCATCAAGGTAAGAAACTCCTTCCTTGCCTATTGCCTTTGAATTACCCGGAATTAAATGAGCGAATTCTCCCTGAAAAGTAATTGTTGACATTTCTTTTGTAGCAAGAAATGGAAGCTTGTCTACTAATTTAGTTAGTATAGGAGCATCAGTGCGGTAGTTTGCATCAAGACCCCAAATGGTATTTGACATGGGTTCATCACCGAAATTTACTTTTTGGGTTAATGGTCTTTCTGTCAAATTCATTATAGTTGCACCTACAGTAAAATCATTGCTTATCTTATAGTCCAAATGAGTACCAAACAAGGATTTAGACTGAATTGCAAAAAGCTGGTTACTTTCAAGGGAAACCTTAATTGGAGTATTTGACTCCAAAAGACTTGCATTAATAATTTTCACCCTTCCTAAGGTATAATCAACTGTGTAGTCGGAACCTTCTACTAAAGTCGCTCCCCCTGCAGTAACTACAACTGAACCCTGTGGAACATTCATTGCATTAAGTGAAATTTCAGAACTACTGGTTGATTGATAGGAACCTTTTATTCTAAACCTATTAAGATCAGGCCTCTGTTGGGCAGCAATCTTGGTTGTATCGTAAAGGGGCTCAAAAACATATTTATTTGCAACTGTTTGCAAATTATCATCCCCACCTGTAATCTGCTTTCTCAAATGACTCCCAAAAGGTTCAATAACAGGAAAGTAAATTCTTCCGTTTTGTGGGTTAATTGTTCGTCCGGGTAAAAAATCAAAAACCCCATCTGAGGATGCATCTTCCTGAGCATTTAATCGGTCGAGCCCAAGAACCTGAATTAATGGCCTTCCCCTATATGCCCCTTCAGGTAAATAAGGGATGTTTATACCTTGCTCAATACTGTTATAAACAACATCCAATTTAAAGCCTTCCTTATTGACGCTATATGCACCAATGGAATAAATATTTTTCATCATTAAATCCCACAAAGGAATCTGAGTATTTAAATTAGTGCTTTTAAGTAACTTCAATACAAGTGCTTTTTCTCCATTTATACCATCTGTGGAAAACTCCCCTACTTGATAAATATCTGGAGAACCACCTACAGTATATTGAAAAGCCACAGAAAGAACCTGGTCAGGATTTAAGGTTTGATTAAGTGAAATAAATCCTAACTGAGGATGGAAAGTATATTCAGCAGGAGTTAACAATCTGGCTCCTTGTGCCACATCATAATCAATGGCAAATTCAAGCTGAGTTTGATTATTTAGATATGAATTGGCTTGTAAGAAATTCCTTACAGGTTCCAAATTGCTGACTTTGTCATAAAGACTATTCACTTTATTGTCAGGATATGTTCCGGAATTTTGTGTTATATATCCTGATTGATGATAAAAATTTGGTTCACCCAAATCCATAAAACCTACAACATTACGAATGTTTGTAGTGGAGGAAATATTGGTATTTGTAATCCAAACCTCAACCTTTGTAATATTAACAGTGGAACTGATAATTGGCATTGTTGCCATGGAATTGTCATAATTTTCCCTGAAATAATTAGCAAGAAAAAAGTGCTTGTTATATTCATAATTGTCGGCAGAAATATCAAAATAACTGGTTTGTGCACCACCCGAAGTTTCAACCTCCTGCTTTTTCCCCCTTTGTTGAGAGAAAACACTTGTTACAGTTAATCTTCCGAACTGCAATTGAGTTTTAATCCCAAACAAACTTTGGCTACCGGTAATTAGGGATCCGGTAAGTGGAAGATTAACATTTCCTGCTTCTATTTTTTTAATGATTTCATCTTCATAACCAGTATATTCTAGTTTCATTTGATTTTCAAAATCAAATGTTGCTTCTGTATTGTAGCTGGTTGTAAGTTTTAATTTTTCACCGATATTTCCAACTACATTAAGTTGAATTTTTTGATTGAAATCAAATGCTGTTTGTCGCCTGTTCCTTTCAGGTATAGCAGGATTATCAATCCTATTGGACATAACCCCAAAAATCAACTCTGCTGTTCCCTGAGGTTTAATATCTACAATATTCCCCCCAAATATTCGGTCAAAAGCCTCTCCCCCTACATGAATTTTTGGAATAATGGGATTTTCTTTGTCAATGGTCTCTGCATCAATTTTTTGTCGCCAATAATCCTTGGTAGACTTATCCATTTTGTAATTGACGTATTCATCAAAAGTCATATAAACAGGGCTTCTGTAATTCCTATCGCCTAACTTTTGTTCATAATTGTAATTTCCTGTTTCAACATCATACGAAAATTCACTTTGTATATTTGATGGGTCCTTTAAATACATAGAACCATTGGAACCAGAACTAGGGAAAGGATCCCAACTTTGATCATTAAATGGAAAAGGAAGTGGTTCAGACTCCTTAGTGTTGGGAATTGTATCATCGAGGGTCAAAATAGATTGACCTTCCGTTTTCTCATCTCCAGCTTCTAGAGCATAAAGATATTCTGCCGGAGAGATTTCTGCATTTGAAACCCAGGCAATTGTAAAAAACGAAATAGCCGACAATGCGGAAATAATAATGTTTCTGCTGTTTTTCAACTGCTAGGCTGTTTATTTTTTTAGAAAATGAATTTCTAATTTAAGTAGATATTCAATCGATAGGCTATAGCAGTTTTATATTTTTCATAGGAGAAATAAAGATGAATATACACCTTTTTTTATTTATTAACAATAGGGTTTTTATATTACAAACTTTTTAATGCATCCTTAATTAATTGCTCAACCAATAACTCATGCTCACTATTTTTTATTGCTTTGTCAACTGCCTTTTCTGCAGCCAATTTTCCAAAACCTAGCATTACCAATGCAGACAGAGCTTCATTTCTGGTATTATTTGTTTGCGTTAATTCTATTCCTTGCAATAAGGATTCTTTTGAGAGTTTATCTTTCAAATCAACAATTAACCTTTGAGCTGATTTAAGACTGACTCCCTTAACCCTTTGCAGCAATGTTACATCTCCATTTGAAATTGCTTGTATGATCTCTCTGGGATTTAAGGAAGATAAAACCATTCGTGCCGTACCAGGTCCAATTCCTGAAACAGAAATCAGGTTTTTAAATAGATTTCTTTCTTCATTGTCTGCAAAACCGTATAGAATTGGGGTTCCCTCCCTTGCAACAATATGCAGGTGAGCAAATAATTTAACACGATTCCCTTCTGTTAAAACAGAAAAGGTATTGAGTGAAATATTAAGGTAATAACCAACTCCGCCGCAATCTATCACTGCATAAGTAGGTGTTTTTTCTACAAGTTTGCCTTCTAAATGAGTTATCATAGTATAGGTAATTATTTTCTGATTCTTGACTGGGCATCCACTACAGCAATGGTTACCATATTTACAATTTCTCTAATTGAACTTCCGAGTTGAAGTATATGTACGGGCTTTTTCATTCCGATCAAAATCGGCCCAATTGCTTCTGCTGCACCCAATTCCTGTATAAGTTTATAGGCTATATTTCCTGAAACAAGGTTTGGGAATATCAAAACATTTGCATTGCGATCAGCCAATTGTGAAAATGGAAATTGTTCATTGCGCAATTCTTTATTTAAAGCCATATTTGCCTGCATTTCCCCATCAACAACAAGATCAGGATGGTTTTTATGTAAAAAGGAAACCGCTTCTCTTATTTTGCGTGTCTCATCACTTTCCGAGGAACCAAAATTGGAATATGAAAGCATAGCAACATGAGGTTGAATACTAAGTTGTTTAACTGCTTCAGCTGTAAGTAAAGTTATATCAACCAGATCTTCAACAGTAGGATTCACATTTACTGTTGTATCAGCAAAAAACAAAGGCCCAGACTTGGTAATCATTATATACATTCCTGCAACTCTTCTTACATCTGCCCTTTTACCAATAATTTGAAGAGCAGGCCTTATTGTATCGGGATATTTTCTGGTTAGGCCAGAAATTAATGCATCTGCCTCACCCATTTCCACCATCATTGATCCAAAATAATTTCTTTCCTGCATTACTTTCCTGGCTTCATATAAAGTAAAACCACGTCTTTTCCTTTTATTAAAAAGAATATCTCCGAAAGTTTTTCTTCTCTCCTCCTCTTGCTTACTTCTAGGATCTATGATTTGAATATGACCCAAATCCAAAGCGTTTTCCTTTATCAAATGTTTTATTTTTTCCTTATCTCCTAAAAGTATCGGAACGGCTATACCTTCATCTGAAACTATCTGGGCTGCTTTTAAAATTTTATAATTATCTGCTTCTGCAAAAACAACCCTTTGTGGATTTTGTTTGGCCTTGTTGGTTATATTCCTGATTAATTTGTTGTCAAGGCCAAGTCGTTTTTTAAGTTCTTCATTATATGCTTCCCAATCAGTAATAATATTACGGGCAACACCTGATTTAATTGCAGCTTTGGCCACTGCAGGAGCAACATTTGTAATAAGCCTTGGATCAAGTGGTTTTGGAATTATATAATCACTTCCGAACATAATGTTTTTTGAATCATAGGCAACATTTACTATTTCAGGAACATTTTCTTTCGCAAGGGCTGCAATGGATTTTACTGCTGCCAGCTTCATTTCTTCATTTATACAGGTTGCCCTTACATCTAGTGCTCCCCGGAAAATATATGGAAAGCCAAGTACATTGTTTACCTGGTTAGGGTAATCAGATCTGCCAGTTGCCAAAATTATATCTTTTCTTGCTGCAATGGCATCTTTATATGCAATTTCAGGATCAGGATTGGCAAGAGCAAATACAATAGGTTTTTTAGCCATTGATTTAACCATGGCAACTGAAACAACATTACCTTTTGAAAGACCAAGAAAAACATCTGCATTTTTCATAGATTCCTCTAAAGTGTATATATTTCTAGAAGTAGCAAAATATTTTTTCTGTACATCCAAATCTGCAATATCCTTTCGTATCACACCTTTGCTATCACACATTACCAGGTTATCCAATTTTGCACCCATTGCAATATATAGTTTTGCACAAGATATGGCAGAAGCCCCAGCACCATTTACTACTATTTTAACTTTTTCAATTTTTTTCCCAGCAATTTCAAGTGCATTTAACAGGGCTGCCGATGTTATAATAGCAGTGCCATGCTGATCATCATGCATTATTGGAATATCAAGTTCCTCTTTTAATCTTCTTTCTATCTCAAAACATTCGGGAGCTTTAATATCTTCCAAATTAATTCCTCCAAAAGTAGGGGCTATTGCTTTTACCGTATTTACAAATAGATCAATATCCTTTGCATCTACTTCAATATCAAAAACATCTATGTCTGCAAAAATTTTAAACAACAATCCTTTTCCCTCCATAACGGGCTTTGAAGCCTCTGGGCCAATATCCCCCAGACCTAAAACTGCAGTTCCATTCGAAATTACTGCAACAAGGTTTCCCTTCGCAGTATATTTATATACGTCTTCTTTATTTTTTTCTATTTTAAGACAAGGTTCAGCTACCCCTGGGCTATAGGCCAATGAAAGATCCCGTTGTGAACTGTATGGTTTAGTGGGTACAACTTCAATTTTCCCAGGTCTACCCTGAGAATGATAATCTAATGCCTCTTGTTTTCTGATTTTAACTCCCATAACAGTATTTTAATAACCGTCAAAAGTAATAAAATTCGGCAATTTGTTAATTTCATTAATAAAATGATTGAATTAAATTTTATTTATTAATATTGTTTCTTGAACTTTGATTTACTTAAATTATTAATAGTGTTTAAATGCGGTAGTTCATAAAAGTAGGATGACAAAAAAAGAACTGGTTGTATTTACGGGAGCTGGAATTAGCGCAGAAAGTGGCATAAAGACCTTCAGGGACAGTGGAGGCCTGTGGGAAGAATTTGATATATATGAAGTTGCAACTCCTGAGGCTTGGAATAAAAATCAAAAGTTAGTTCTGGAATTTTACAATGCACGAAGAAAGCAGGTTCTTTCTGCTATTCCTAATGCTGCCCATCTTGCATTAGTTCAACTTGAACAAAAATTCAATGTAAATATTATTACCCAAAATATTGATGATTTACATGAAAGGGCTGGTTCAAAAAACGTTTTGCATCTTCATGGAGAAATAAATAAAGCACGAAGTACAATAGATCCTTTGTTAATATATCCAATAATAGGACACGAAATTAAATCAGGAGAAATATGTGAGAAGGGTTCTCAATTACGACCTCATATTGTTTGGTTTGGAGAGGAAGTGCCAGAAATGGAACAAGCTTTAAAATTTGTTAAAAAAGCCGATATTTTTATTGTTATTGGCACCTCTCTAAATGTTTTTCCCGCCGCTAGTTTAATATATAATACCAGGTCTTCGGCACAAACCTATCTTATTGATCCAAATGCAGGAAATTTCGACAAACTCCCCAAATTAAAAGTAATACGAGAAAATGCATGTAAAGGAGTATGTATTTTGGCTGATTTGCTGATGTGAATTTTACTTGTACGTTTTATTATGTTATATTTGAATTTCCAAAACTATTTTGATAAAATAGCAAGACACAAACAGGAATGAACAATTTAAAAACAATGCTATGGCATTCATTAGTTCCTTAGAACAATAATTAAAAAAAACGAATAAATAAATCCATATGAAAAAAATTGCTGCTCTTTTAATTGGCATGCTTCCTTTTCTTCTTTTAGCTCAAAATTATACTGTATCACCTTCTAATTCTTTGGATATTGTTTTGAATATAGATGAATACAGTGGAAGACAAATATCTTTTGTAAACAATTTAAATAAAACAATCAATCTTGAGTGGCAATTAATCAGCAACAACTTAATAGCAGGATGGGATTATTCTCTATGCGATTATGGAACTTGCTATGCTGGAGTACCAAATTCAGGCGTAATGGATCCTATTGTTCCTGGGGATTCTGGCTTTGTCAAAATGAATATTACTCCATTAGATATCGAAGGTAGCGGAGTGCTTAAATTGATTGTTTTTGAAACAGGAACTACAACTAATCCGGATACACTTGTTTTTAATTACAATACATTTTCAACCAATGGCATAACTGACGGACCTTCAGAATTTGCTACTATTTCTGTTTTTCCAAATCCTGTTTCTGAAATCATTTTTATTAAAAATATACCAAGTCCTTCAACAATAAATTTGATGGATGTAACAGGCAAAACAATTCAAAAAATAGTTTCCAATTCAACAATTGAAAACATAAAAGTTGATTATCTATCTGATGGTTTATATTTTATTTCTATTGAAAATTCAATAAGCCAGAAACAAATTCATAAAATAATAGTAGGTCATTAATTCAGCCATTTTATAGAATTTACAAAAAACAGCTTAATGTTTTTTGGTTTTTCTCCGCCCAGAACATCCTGTTTTTTTACCCATATTATTGGCGCTGAAATGTATAGGAAAATCGAAATTCTATTTACAGAGTTTGCTCATCAATTGTATCCTGTAATCAAATGAGCTTCCCAATTTGTTTGAATCAGCAAGGATAGGATTATGCTAATGGAGGGCTTTATTATACATATGGCTGAAAAGGTTTTACCTATTCAGCCATATTAAAATTGATACGCTTAATAAAAATACTATCTCACAACAAATTTCTTGGTTGCGCTATTTTCTCCTTCTGAGTTTAAAGAATAAAAATAAATCCCTGGAGACAATTTACTAACAGGAAAAACAACAGAACCTTGCAAATCAACCAATTGAACACGGTTGATTTCCGCTCCAACTACATTGTAAAACAATAAATTGGCATCATGTGATGGATTCTTCATTTTATATTTAATTGCTATGAAATCACTCGTTGGATTTGGAAAAGCATTGGATAATGACAAAGAAGCTTCCTGTTCATTAATCCCCACTGACGTTGCAATAAAATGAATAATAGTACAAACAGAATCTGCAGGATCATCATTATTAAAAAAACAATACTGAATTATACTCTCACCTTCATTTTCCAAAGGATTATAATCTGCCTTAAAAGTAGTATTTACGGCTCCAGCAGTAAAAAATTCCGGAGTGGGGGATTCATCTACAAATGGAGGGTAACAAGCAGTTCCCCAACAAAAATTGTTTTCAGAGCCCGTAACTTCAGATAATATTATTCGCTTTACTTTAACATTAATATTTGAAGCACTCTCATTTTTTACATCAAAAGAGGCATTAATATAGGCATCAGAAGAACCTGACACACTAGATGGTGGGTTAATCAATGAAATTGATTGTCCAAAAACGGATGAAAAATTTAATAGCATTAAGGCAAAAAGTATGTTTTTTATCATCTTATTATTTTTAATTGTTTAATTAAACATTTATCAAAAATAAGCATTTCTAAATACCTTTCATAATTTAAATGTCTTTACAAGATTAATAGGATTCATAGAATAAAAGAAATTATACGACTTTTTTTTTCATTAAATAAAGGATTGTTAACACTTTTGTATTACTTTTAAAAAAATTAAACAAAAAAAAAATATGAAAAAAACTTTACTCACCTTAACATTGCTGTTCTCAACAATTGCATTCTTAAGTAGTCAAAACATTTTAGTTGAAAATTTTGAATCTGGTGCTTTGCCAAGTGGCTGGACAAAAACTCAAAGCTCACCTTCTGTTGGCTGGGAATTTGGTACAGCAACTGTAGTATCTAGTCAATATTGGACAATTCCTGCACATACAAAAATTGCAGGATCCAATGATGATAAATACGATAATCAGGCTGCTACTGCAAATGTTGCCAATCTTGATTTTCTAATTACTCCATCAATGGATTTTTCAGGTTATGCTGCCATTTTTATGGAATTCGCTGCTTTTTTTGATGGTCAATATGGATCTACAGCTCATATTAAGGTAAGTACAAATAATGGTGCAACTTGGACCAACGTTAAAACTCTTACTGCAAATAGCGCCTGGCAAAATGTAACTGTTAATTTAACAGCTTTTAATTCAAATACCGATGTTAAAGTGGCTATTCATCATAACGATAACAATGGCTGGGCAAGTGGATTTGCTGTTGATGATATTCGGATATTTGTTCCAAACAGCTTTGATATGGCTGGAGTAAAAATCAATTTAGATGATCATGTTTTAAATATTGCTCAAACAATTGCTGGGAGTCTTAATAATGCGGGTTCGGTTTCGGTAACATCTTTGGATTTAAATTACAACATTAATAATGGTGCAGTGGTAACCCAAGCTCTTTCCTCACTTAGCATTGCTCCTTTGGCAAATTATAATTTTTCACATGGTACTCAATGGACTCCTTCATCTACAGGCAATCATACAATAAAAGTATGGGCCTCAAATATTAACGGAAACGTAGATGGGTTCACAACAAATGACACTGTGATTAAGACAGTTTACGTTGCGAACAACCTTTCGCAAAGAAAAGTACTTTATGAGCAATTCACTTCAAATACCTGTGGCCCATGTGCATCTTCTGCTCCGGCAATTACTACTTTTCTAAACAACAACAATGTTAATTCTACAAATGGAAAAATTGTTGCCTTGAAAAATCACATGAATTATCCATCACCAGGTAACGATGCTTCATATACTACTGAAGCATCAACAAGACACACTTATTATGGTGTTACAGGAATTCCACATGCAAATATCGGTGGAAGTGCTTATAGCGGACATCCAGGGAATACAGCTTCAACTCAGGTTATTGTTAATGCTGAATATGCCCGACCAGCAATTTTCAATATCGATATAAACGCTGAGTATACCGCTGATTCTGTTGTTACTGTTAGTGGCAATTACACCTCACATGTTGATGTTGCAGGGAACTTAAAGCTTCATGTTGTTATTATTGAAGATCTTATTTTAAAATCACAAATGAATGGAACAGGTACTACTTCTCAAACAGAATTCAGGCAAGTTATGAGAAAAATGCTTCCAAATGCAGCTGGCACAACTGTTCCAACTCAAACAGAAGGGCAAAACACTCCCTTTACTTTAACTTACGATTTAAAAAATGGTCCTAAAGTTTTTAACACTATGAATGGTTTAACTGTAGTTACTTTTATTCAGAATGTTACTACTAAGGAAGTTTACCAGGCTAATTCAGTTCGTGTTAACCTTTTTGTTGGAATAGAAGAAGCAAAATCAACTGTTTTCGGTGTTAATGTTTACCCAAATCCAGTTTCAAATAACGCTAACCTTGTATTCAATCTCAATAGTGCTGAGAATACTCAGGTAATGGTTTACAATATGATAGGTGAACTTGTTTATTCAAATGAATTAGGTGTTTTAGGTCAGGGAAATCATTCTGTTGAAATAAATACAACCTCATTTAACTCTGGTTTATATTTTGTTAATTTAAAATCAGGTAATACTGTTACAACTAAAAAGATTTCAGTTTTACATTAATTGAAAAAAACACTATGAGAAGTGCTTTGTAAAACTAAAATAAATAGCTTTGCATTAATTCTCTAAACAATCGAGAATCAGCGGAGGACAAGTCATCCGCTGATTCTTTTTTTTTAAAAAACTTTAGTCCATGAAATTTCTCAGTATAATTTTCGCATCCCTGCTTTTTGTCTTGAACCCCGTATTGGCCCAAGAATCTAAAGCCCGTAAAATCCCTGCTTCTGAACTCAAAACCCTAGATGGAAAAACATTTCACACTGAAAATTTTTCTAATAATGGAAAACCTATTTTCATTAGCTTTTGGGCAACATGGTGCAGCCCATGTAAAAAGGAACTTAACGCTATTGCCGAACGCTATGAGGAATGGCAGGAGCAAACAGGTGTAAAAGTAATTGCAATATCCATTGATGATGCAAGAAATACGAATAAAGTTGGGCCTTATGTTAATGGCAGAAATTGGGAATTTGAGGTTTACCTTGATACAAACCAGGATTTCAAAAGGGCAATGAACGTTAACAATGTGCCCCATTCATTTCTTTTGAATGGAAATGGAGAAATTGTTTGGCAACATAATTCTTATTCTGACGGGGATGAAATTAAAATATATGAATTAATTAAAAAGCTTGCTGCAGGAGAAAAAATTGAAGAATAAAAATGCAATATTTATCCCATTGAAAAATTCTAATCTACTCTGTCTATCGACTTTTATTTTTTGTGCAATTTTTTGTTCATCTTCTGTTTTTTCACAGGATAAGGATGTAGGATCAATTCATGGAAACTTTCAAACGGATGTTCAATATTACAATGTTGACACCGTAATTGGAGCCCCTATTGTTCCTGAAAAGTTATTAATGAATGGCTTTGCTAATATTATTTATACAAAAGGCAACTTCAATGCAGGCTTAAGATATGAAAGCTACATGAATGCTTTGCAAGGGTTTGATCCGGGATTCAAAGGGAACGGAATTCCTTTTCGTTACGCTTCTTATTCATTAGATGGATTGGATGTAACGGTTGGAAATTTTTATGAACAGTTTGGAACTGGTCTAATACTGCGAACATATGAGGAACGCGGACTTGGATATGATAATGCATTTGACGGAATAAGAGTTAAATATTCTCCTCTTTCCGGAATCTATTTAAAAGGAATTATTGGAAGACAAAGGCTGTTTTTTGATTATGGGCCAGGCATTGTCCGGGGAATTGATGGAGAAATTATGCTCAATGAATTAAGTGAGTATTTTTCTGAAATGAAAACAAGAATTACAGTAGGTGCAAGTTTCGTAAGTAAGTTTCAACGTGATCAAGACCCTATTTACAACCTCCCGGAAAATGTAGGTAGTTTTGGAGGCCGATTAAACATTTCAAGGGGTAAAATTAGCTTACTTAGTGAATATGCATATAAAATCAATGATCCATCTGCTGTTAATCAATACATATACCGGCACGGAGAAGCTATGTTTTTATCTGCAAGTTATTCACAGAAAGGACTTGGAATTGTTATAGCAGCAAAAAGAATTGATAACATGAATTTTCGCTCTGATAGAAATGCTACTGCAAACAATTTAAACATAAATTTCCTGCCTGCTTTAACCAAACAACATGTTTATAACCTTGCAGCAACTCTTTATCCATATGCTACTCAATTTAATGGTGAAATGGGGATACAAGGTGATTTAATTTATACCATTAAAAAAGGAACTCTTCTTGGAGGAAAATATGGAACTGGGCTAAACATCAATTACTCTGCAGTAAATAATATCCATACTGTTCCACTTGATGATTTAAACGAGAAAAGAATAGGATACACATCTGATTTTTTCACTCCTGGAGATGAAGTCTTTTTCAGGGACTTCAATGTAGAGCTTACAAAAAAAATAAGCAAGCGAATCAAAATGAACCTTATGTATGTAAATTTCGTTTATAATATGGAGGTTGTACAGGGTCTTGGTGGTAAAGGAACAGTATATGCTGATGTTGCCATTGCCGATATCTCTTTTAAGCTTTCAGATAAAAGCTCCATACGGACAGAATTGCAAAGTTTAACAACTAAACAGGACTTAGGGAATTGGGCAACAGGAATTTTGGAATATACTTATTCCCCAAGTTGGTTTGTTGCAGTTATGGATCAGTATAATTATGGAAATACAAATCCTGATCAACGTATACATTATGTTACAGGATCTGTTGGTTATACAAAAAAAGCAAATCGTTTTATGTTAACTTATGGAAGGCAAAGGGCAGGAATTTTCTGTATTGGTGGAGTGTGCCGAAATGTTCCAGCTTCCAACGGTTTAACCTTAACCATTACTAGTAGTTTTTAAAATTCAACAAAATAATTATGAGAAAATTCCTTAAAAATATTTTTTATTTTCTCCTTATCACCTCCTTTTGTGCTTGTGATTTTGTAGATCAGCCTTTTAGTGAGATTCAAACTGGAAACAATGACCCTGTTCCTCCTATAACAGACACCATTCCTCCTGTAATACAAGATACTGTTATTAGAAAAATTTTGATCGAAGATTTTACTGGGCATACTTGTGGTAATTGTCCTGCAGCAGCCAATACTGCAAAACAAATTCAAGATTTATATGGAAAAAAAGTAATTGTTGTTGGAGTCCATTCCGGATATTTTGCAAAACTTTCTACCGTTGCAGGAACAAAATACAAAACTGATTTTCGTACCATAGCCGGAGAAGCATATAATAACCTGTGGAAAAATGATGTTGCTGGAAACCCCAATGGCTTTGTAAACAGAAGTAAGATAATAAACAGCAATATAATAATTCAACCATCCGCATGGGGACAAGCTGTTGAATTATTAAAAAATGCATTACCGGATTTTAAAATAGAACTAATTACTGTTTATGATGCTGGCACACGATCCCTTAAAACAATTGCAAAAAATAAAGCTTTAAATAATCTTTCCAAAAAATACAATCTTGTGGTTTATCTTATTGAAGATAATGTACAAGATTGGCAAAAGGACTATTCATTCCCTTCCGGCCCGCAACAGGATGTAGAAAATTATATGCACCGACATGTTTTAAGAGACAATATTAACGGAACCTGGGGTGAAGAAATAGTTGCAACATCATTAGCTGCCGGAGATTCTGTTATAAAAACATATAACAATTATTTGATTAACCCTTCCTGGAAAGCAAATGATTGTTCAGTGGTAGCCTATATTTATGATGTGGATACATATGAAATAATGCAAGCCGAGGAAGTTCATATTATTCCTTAATATTATTTTTTGAGATTAATCCAATTATTTTTTTTCGGAAAACAAAGTCATAAACAGTTTAAGCTTATCTAAAATAGCTTTTATAAATATCTTAATCACTCGCCTTTTCAGCTAAAAAACTATTTTTTATAAGGCTTACTCTTTATTATTTTCAGTATTTTTGCAGATATGATAAGGTTTTGGGGCTATTTATTATTGATTTTCATCATTTCACTTAATCCTTTTAATGGAATAGCCCAATCATTTAATGCAGGAATTACAGCTGGTTTAAATACAGCTCGCGTTCTTGGGGGTGTAAATCATTCTGGATGGAGGCGATTTGGTATTATTGCCGGCCCATTTGTTGAATATGAACTAAATGAATTATCAGGATTGAAAATGGAAATGCTTTTTTCACAAAAAGGAGAAAAAAAGCCCTATCGTCCAAATGTTGGAGATTATACATTTTATCAACTTCGGTTAAACTACATTGATATTCCAGTGTTTTATTATTATAAACATACTAAATTCATATTCGAAGCTGGTCCTTCATTTAATTACCTTATTGAATATTCTGAAGAAGATTTAAGCGGGCCTTTAACATTTGAAAGGCCTTTTAACACAATGGAATTTGC
Organism: Bacteroidota bacterium; assembly: GCA_013696965.1. Taxonomy (NCBI): domain Bacteria; kingdom Pseudomonadati; phylum Bacteroidota; species Bacteroidota bacterium. The sequence goes on from JACCXN010000009.1 coordinate 79,006, forward strand.
TGCTCTTTTTGGTGTTAATTATAAATTAACAGAAAATCTGGATATGAACTGGAGGTACAGTAATTCACTTGTTCCTATAAGGGAACATTTAGGAGGTAGTGTTTACAGGTTAAACAGAGGTCAATACAATTCATTTTTTACATTCAAAGTTATTTATTGGTTTAATAAGGATCGAAAACATGCAAGTGGGGAATAAAATAGTAGTTGCAATAACAGGTGCAAGCGGAGCAATATATGCCAAAGTACTGCTTCAAAAACTTGCTGAACTTAAGGAACAAGTTTCTGAAGTGGCTGTAGTTATGTCTGACAATGCAAAAGATGTATGGTACTACGAATTAGATAACAGGAATTATGAAATCCTTCCATTTAAGGTATATAGTAAAAATGACTTTTTTGCTCCCTTTGCATCAGGTTCTGCAAATTTCAATACCATGATAATATGTCCATGCTCAATGGGTACAATGGCAAGGATTGCTTCAGGCATTTCAAATGATCTTACCACCCGATCTGCTGATGTTATACTTAAAGAAAGGAGAAAACTTATTCTTGTTACTCGCGATACTCCCTTAAACCTTATTCATATCAATAATATGAAAACTATAACAGAGTCAGGTGGAATAATTTGCCCTGCGAGTCCATCCTTTTACAGTAAGCCTGCATCTTTTGAGGCTCTTGCAGCAACTGTAACAGACAGGGTTCTCGAATTAGCCGGATTCTCATTAAACACTTTCCGTTGGGGGCAGCACTAATTCTGCTTTCACAAATTTTGTTTAAATTTAAATTTTAATCCTGTAAATTCTATTTATTGTTTTTTCAATAAAAAAAATTACAAACATTTGTTAATATCTTTTACAGAGATACTTGTAACCCATTTGTTATTTTCACGATTAATAATTACCTTAGAATGTTTAATTTCAAAATCATATAACCTATGTTTGAATTATGTAAAGTAATCTTACAAAAAGTAAGTTTTGACAAATTGTTATTCAAAAAAGAATTGGTAAAAGCTACACGTTGGTTGAAAAAAGAAGAATTGCTTTTATTAAAAGTATGGTGCCTGGCAACCTTCTCTCAATACCAGGATTTAACCTCTGAGGTATTTGATTCACTTCAATAAACTAAAACTATTCTATTATCAAAAAACAAAACCTCGATTAACCGGGGTTTTGTTTTTTAATAAAATCAACATTTCTTTTTATTCCATTAAATTTTGCCCTTTTTAATGGAGAGTCTTTAAAAACTTCATTAAAAATTTCTTCTGACATATCTCTCCAATCATTCCCAGACATTTTCAACAATCCATTTATAGGATCAAATAAAGGCTCATCGTGAGGTTTAGAAAATCTGTTCCAGGGGCAAACATCCTGGCATATATCACAGCCAAACATCCAATTGTTAAATTGGCCCTTCATTGTTTCAGGAATCTTATCTTTTAATTCAATCGTGAAATAGGAAATGCAACGGCTTCCATCCACAACATAAGGTTCAACTATTGCTTGTGTAGGACAGGCATCAATACATTTGGTGCAAGTACCACAATAATCTTTCACTGGCCCATCATATTCAAGCTCAATATCCAATATTAATTCTGCAATAAAAAAGAAAGAACCGAATTGCTTATTAATAAGGTTAGAATTTTTTCCAACCCATCCAAGCCCGCTTTTTTTTGCCCATGCCTTGTCCATTACAGGTGCTGAATCTACAAAAGCCCGTCCACTAACCTCTCCAATGGTTTCTCTTATAAATGCTAATAATTCCTTGAGTTTTGCTTTAATTACATCATGGTAATCCTTGCCATAAGCGTATTTTGAAACTTTTGGCGCTTGTTGATCTATGTTTTCTTCTTTAGGAAAATAATTCAAGAGTAAAGAAACTACTGATTTAGCATCATCAACCAACAAAACAGGATTAAGTCTTTTATCAAAATGATTTTCCATGTAAGACATGGTTCCCTGCATGTTTTTATTTAGCCACTTTTCCAATCTTGGTGCTTCTTCCTCTAAAAAACCAGCTTTTGAAACACCACAGAACATAAAGCCAAGCCGTTTTGCCTCGGCCTTAATTAATTGTGAATTATGGTAGCGCTGTTGCTCAATCATGTAATAAAGGGACAAGGGACAAGAAATACATTTTAATTAAATTATCCATTAACTGACTTTAATTTTCTAATTGCTAAGCAAATATTTAACAATTCTTTTTAAATTTTATTTGCATATCAGATGAATGATGTATTTATAGGGCCTGAAAGAGAAAATACACTTGATTAATACTCGAAATGAATTTTTAAAGGTAAGGAATGAAAAAAATCAAATAGTAATAAAAGCAATGAAAAACAAACTATTCATTACTAAACAAAGTTCCTTGATCAGCTCTAGGAACCCGGCCAAGGTGCCTGTACGCTTTTTCTGTAGCTTCCCTTCCTCTTGCCGTTCTTACAAGGTAACCTTCCATTATCAGGTAAGGTTCATAAACTTCCTCAATAGTATCTCCTGGCTCACCTACAGCAGTTGAAATAGTTGTAATTCCTACCGGGCCTCCTTTGAATTTATCAATTATGGTTGATAGTATTTTATTGTCCATTTCATCAAGCCCATATTTATCTACATTAAGCGCGGAAAGAGCAATATGGGTAATTGCAATATCAATTTTTCCTGTGCCCCTAATTTGGGCAAAATCCCTAACCCTTCTAAGTAAAGCATTGGCAATTCGAGGAGTTCCCCTGCTTCTACCAGCAATTTCTAATGCAGCATTATCGGCAATTTCAATATTCAAGATACTACAGGAGCGCTTTAGAATGGTTGATAAGGTTGCAGTATCATAATATTGCAATCTGAAATTTATTCCAAAACGGGCTCTTAATGGAGCTGTTAATAATCCCGAACGTGTAGTTGCTCCTACCAGGGTAAAAGGATTAAGTTGCAATTGAATGGAACGTGCATTTGGTCCGCTATCAATCATAATATCAATTTTAAAATCCTCCATTGCAGAATAAAGATACTCTTCAATTACATGGCTCAGGCGATGAATTTCATCAATGAAAAGAACATCTCCGGTTTCAAGATTCGTAAGTAAGCCGGCAAGGTCTCCAGGCTTATCAAGTACAGGGCCAGAAGTTATTTTAATGCCAACCCCCAAGTCGTTAGCTATAATGTTAGCCAGTGTGGTTTTTCCAAGCCCAGGAGGGCCATGCAGTAAAACATGATCTAAAGCTTCGCCCCTTAATTTAGCCGCATCAACAAAAACTTTAAGTGTTTCTACTATTTTCGATTGCCCTGTAAAATCATTAAAATGATCAGGCCGCAATACCCTTTCAATCTCTTTCTCAGAGGATGATAAATTATCGGATGTGGGATCAAGATTAATGTTATTCATTAGGGGGAGTAATTATAATTACAAAGTTACTAAAAAACAGCCAATTTACTTACGCTTTTGATCATTTTTAGGCCAAATGCTTTTCACAATTGTTCCTAAAAAAACTTTCATTTTCAAAACGTAAATAGGTGAATTGAAATTCTCATTGATGCTATTGTTATTTAATAATAAGATTCTGTACCCAAGACCAACACCAATACCAAACCAAGGCATAATTTTATATTGTGTAGTCATGGCTGGTTCATAAAGAATAATTGGCCGGTAGTTTTCTCTAATATTCCTTCCATTAACTTTGTATTCATACCAGGTATTACCAAAACCCAATTGAAGAGGAATAGTGTGCTCCCATTTTTTATTGCGGTGAAAAACATATTCAAAATACGGAGAAACAAAAACGAACTTTAAATTTGCATAAATCTTCTGATTATTTTGAAATTCATCAACTATTACTTTTTCTTTAGAAATAGTAGAAACAAGTTGGTTATAACCAATTCCTAATTTGACTGTTTCATTGTATTCATATCCTATTTTTACCCCAAATATTTTTGCTCTTTGAGTGGTAATAAATGAATTCCTTGAATCCAATTTGAATTCAATTCGAGGTTTGTATTTAAAACTTACGGCAATTGTATCGAATAACTGAGCAAAACCAGGTGAGAAAACAAAGGATAATACAATTAAAATAATTATCCGTAGATGCATGAGAATTAAGTGATATTAATGAAACGTCACAAAAATAAGGAAAATTAGAATATAAGTTCCAAATCGGTCTTTCACTTTATCTTCTTTAATGTAAAAGAAAAAGTTGAACCTACACCTTCTGTGCTTCTTACGTTAATAGTCTGATCATGGGCCTCAATTATATGCTTTACAATAGCAAGTCCTAAACCAGAACCTCCTGATTCCCTGGACCGGCTTTTATCAACCCGATAGAACCTTTCAAATAAATGAGCAAGATGGTGAGCAGGAATTCCTATTCCATTGTCAGCTACCTCAATCAATATGTTTTCCTCCATGTCATAAAAGCGAATTTCCGTAAGTCCCTCTTTTTTTCCATAACGTATGGAATTTAGCATCAAATTGGTTAAAACTTGTCTTATACGGTCCTTATCTGCTTTTACCAAAACCGGTTTTTCGTTATCCTTTTTTATTTTAAAAACCACTCCTTTTTGTTTCGCATTCATCTGTAATGCATCTACAACATCTTTAGAAAGATCCACAATATCAAATTTAATAAAATCCATGACCAGTTGGCCTGTTTCAAGTTTTGTTACAGTATCAAGATCCTCAACAATATTAATCATTCTCTCCACGCTCCTTTCGGCCCTGATCAAATAATTCCGGTTAATAGTTTCATCTTCCAATCCTCCTTCCAGCAGCGTTAATACATATCCTTGAATATTAAACAAGGGTGTTTTTAATTCATGAGAAACATTTCCAATAAAATCCTTTCTGTATTGCTCCTGACTTTTGAGATCCTCAATTTCTTTATTGCTGCTTTGTGTCCAATTCACAACATCCCTGCTAACCTGATTTAATATATCAGTATCCAAATCAAAGGAATCAGGAAAATTGGCTCCGTTTATTTTCATACTGTGAATTGTTTTGTAAATGACCTTGATTTTTCGATAAATGAATCGTTCAATAACATATAATGAAACATAAAAACACAGGGCAAAAAGCAATAATCCACCAACTAATCCAGGAATAATTAGTTTGCTTCCCCTAAAATCCAATATATATATAAATGAAAGAAAGATTAAAAAAACAAGCAGACAAATAACTGCAATAAGAGAAGCAATTTTTTTGGGGGTTAATGATTTCAAAAGTATAGCTAAAAAATATTAATTTGAACAATATCAATAATACAAACAAAACTACTTGTTTTACGCAAATAGTAAATTAACGGAATTCAAACTTATAGCCCACTCCTTTTATTGTTTTTATATAGTCTTCACCTAATTTTTCTCTTAGTTTTCGAATATGAACATCAATTGTTCGATCTCCCACCACAACTTCCTCACCCCAAACTCTGTCTAAAATAACTTCCCTTGTAAACACATTGCCTGGTTTTGATGCAAGTAACGAAAGCAGTTCAAACTCTTTCTTAGGTAAATTAATTTGAACATTGTTTTTATAAATAACGTATTTTTCACGGTCTATAACTATTCCCCCTAAGTCTTGAAGGGAAGTTCCAGATTCATTTGAAACACCCGTAGATCTTCGAAGCAATGCCTTTACCCTGCTAACTAATACACGTGGTTTTATAGGCTTTGCAATATAATCATCTGCTCCTGCTTCAAATCCTGCAATTTGAGTATAGTCTTCATTTCTTGCAGTTAAAAAAGCAATTAAACTATCCTTAAATTTGGGATTCTCCCTGATTTGTATACACGTTTCAACACCATCCATTCCAGGCATCATTACATCTAAAATAAACAAAGATGGAATTATTTTTTCTGCCAATTCAATGGCTTCTTTTCCATTGGTTGAAGTATATACTTCAAATCCTTCCTTTTCCAGATTATACTTAATAAACTCTAAAATATCAGGTTCATCATCTACCAGTAAAATTCTAATTTTTTTTTCAGCCATCTTAATCTCTCAAGTTTTAAAAATAACGTTTTAAACCTTCGTTTCAAAATTAATAAATCCTTCATCTTGTAATGTTATGAAAACATTAAGGTTTAATGTAAATAGCAAATAAAACAACCTTTTATTTATAAATTCCATTTTGCAGCTATCTCAAAAAACAGGTTTTTTAATTGGAAAAAATATTCGGAAAATTGTTTTCGAACCAATTACGAACAACATTCAAAACCATTTCAATACTTACAAAATGCAGTTGAAGTCAAAAAAAAAATTCATTTGTTTCTTTTCTTCAATAAAATCAATAAATTTGAAAAAAAACAAACTTTATGAAAAGAAAAATACTTTTATTAGCAATTCTATCTGCTGGATTTTATGTTAAATCAACAGCTCAAACCGGAGTAATTCCAAACGGGGGTTTAAATACCTGGACAAATTTCTTTTTCACCTATGATGAACCTAATGGTTGGGCAACTTCCAATCAATATAAAGCGCTTGACATTTCAAATCCTGTTACAGTTTTTAAAACCACGGATAAATTTGAAGGAGGATTTGCCGCTAAAATAGAAACAAAACCAATGAATACTGCTCCCGCTGAGCAATTTGACACCCTTGGCTATCTGATTTGTGGAAGCGTTGATTTTTCAACGGCAGAAATAAAAGGTTTTCCTTATAGCGAGCGTCCCGATCGATTGGAATTTTATTATAAATATGCTCCTGTTTCTGAAGATGAAGGAGGGGTTTATGTTTCTTTAACCAAATGGGACAACACTACAGGAACAAGAATTACTGTGGCAGAGGGCGGAGCAGCCTTTACGGATAATGTTTCTCCTTACATCCTTAATGAAGCAATATTAGGATACAACACTGATGATGTTCCTGATAGCGCCTCTATTATTTTCCTTTCAAGCAATTTTCTATTTGGCACTCCACAAGTTGGTTCAGTGTTATTTGTTGATAATGTTTCTTTCCAGGGACAAGCTACAGTTACTGGAATAAAAAATGCTCCAATAGAACAGATCCAGCAGCCTGTTGCTTATCCAAATCCCTCTTCAACAGAAATAAATTTTAGAGCATCCAAAAATGCAACCAGGATTACTACTGCACATTTTGGAGGCAGTACCCAGGCAACCATTCATTTAGTAAATGGACAGGGCAAATTAGATACTTCTAATTTACCTGCAGGGATTTATTTTTACCAAATATTCATGGAGGATGAGCCAACGCCATTTCTTGGGAAATTTGTTGTTGTAAGATAACATTGCAAGTATGCTACAACCTTTAAAAGCATCCTAATCGAAGAAAATAAAAAACAGCAATTCCTGAATTTTTATACTACCAACCGTATCCCAATATGGTTGGTAGTTAATTCGAAAAAATAAAAATTCATTTGATTGGGTTATTATTATTGATGTAAAATCAAGCATTAAAATTGGGATTTTGTTTTGAATGGTCTGATTTTTCACCTTACAAATAATCGTTATATTTGTGTTCATAAAATCAAAAGTCATATGAAAAAAACTACATTAATTATCACTTTGTTTTTTTGCAGTTTTGCATTTCATTCAAAAGCATCCACCAGTATGTTTGAACTTGATTATGATCTTGTCAGTTCAGAATTAGCTGATCTTTCCGAACTTGAAAATTACCTTTCTATAAATGGAATAGTTTCTTTGGGTGAATTATCACTTACTGATAACATAATATTAAAGAAGCTAAATATTTCAAAAGAACTTTCAATGGTATCCCCTAATAACCTTCTCTTTAGAATTGAGGATATGGAATGGGGATCTTTCTTTTGGGGATTCTGTTGCTGGCCTATTGGTGTTTTCACCGTCCTTTTGAATGATGACAAAGATAGCAATCACAAAATTTCCTACTTAATAGGATTAGGCACTGCTTTCATTGCTTATTCACCTACATTCTTTTTCCGTCCACAAGGATGGAGGTAATAAAAATTACAAATCTTTTTAGTTATGGGCCGGCATTTTATTGCCGGCTCTTTTTTTAATTTTGTCACTAAAGCCAATTCAATGCTTAATACAAGGCATCTTTTAATAATTCTTGGTCTTACACTTTTACACTTTACCCAGGCATTTTCTCAGCAGTTTTACCGGATTAAAGCAGATTTTAGTATTAAGGAAAACAAACCGGATGGACAATCCCAATTAATTATGGGCCAGGTTTATTACGACAAGATTTATAAAAAAATAATTTACGATATAACCTTTCCTGAAAAAGGTGTACTAATTGTAACTGATACAGTGATATACAGGATTGAGAACAATAAAGTAATAAGTAAAACTCCAACTGGCAATTTAAATGACTTTTCTGTTTTTCACCTATCCTTAAATGGCGATTTAATCAATTTTGGCCTTAACAATTCACCTTACACAATAGGAACCATTGAAAAAAAAGAAAATTTAGTGATTTCCACCTGGATTCCACCTAAAAAATATGCTCATTTATTAGGAAAAACAATAATTTCACAAAAAGACAAACGCCTTTTTGGGCTGGTCTTTTTCACGCCAACCGAAGAAATAATAGGCAAGCAATTTTTCAGAAAATACATTAATACAAATGGACTGGAATTCCCATCAGAATTGGTACAGGTAACCTATTTTGACAATAAAGAATTTTACAAGATTACCACTTTTAAAAACATTATAATTGATGAATTCAAAAATGAAAATTTATATAACTATAATCTTCCTGATTAGTTTTGTCATTCCTTCAATGGTAATGGCACAGTCTACTTTTGAAATCTCAAAAATGAGAGAAGTATTGCATCCGCACACCAACAATATTGAATACAGCAGCGCCAAGAACAATACAAATGAAGTAGAGTACATTTTTTCAGGGCTTTTTCTTTTTTACAAAGCTTTTATTTCTTCCCAGGACGGGCAGTCATGTTCTTTTACCCCTTCGTGTTCTGAATTTGGAATGCAGGCTGTAAAAAAACAAGGACCTATATTAGGTGTTATAAATACAATTGATCGTCTTACAAGGTGCAATGGCTTGAGTCCTGAAAAATATAACAGAGATGATAAATCAAAACTCTTACACGACCCTTTATAATGTTTCTAAGAATTGTCTTTATTTGTATCCTTCTCTTATCAAACATAAGGGTAAAATCTCAGGATTTATTTAACCTGGAAAATTCCACCCAGTTTGCTGATTTTTTAAAGAGAACCAGGCAATTTGAGCATGCAGCCAGGGAATATGAACGAATTGCCTTTCTTGATGTTCAGAACAATGATATAAGGCTTTCGCTTATCCAAGTGTATTTTCTTTCCGCAGACTATGCAGAGGCCTTAAAAAAAGCCTCGAAAATATATCAATTCAATCAAAACCTTCCTCGCCTTTTTGCAATGGAATATTCGCGTTTAATGTTACTTAATGATTCCATTGCCCAATTAAATTCTTTTGTAACAAACAACCCTAATTTACAAATTGAAGATAATAGAAAAATAATAATGTATTCTTATATGCTAAATGAAAATTGGCAGCAGGCTGAAAAGATCCTAAAACAAATGCCAGAGGAATATTCCGAACACTCACTTGTGATAAAACAGGCTTTAAATCAAAAATACAAAAGCCCTTTGCTTGCCACAGGAATGTCTGCAATTATTCCTGGGGCAGGAAAAATATATACAAGAGATTGGAAAGACGGGTTATTTAGTTTCCTGGCTGTAGGATCATTGGCTTTTCAATCCTACAGAGGATTTTCAAAATATGGTACACAAGCCGGCTCGGGATGGATTTATGGGGGAATTGGAACAGTGTTTTATGCAGGAAACATTTACGGAACTCACAAAGCTGCAAAAAGGTATAATTCAAAATTAAAAGAAAGTGTTAAGGCAAAAACAAGGCATCTGCTTATTACTGGTTTTTAAAATTGCTTTTGTTTTAAATTTATCCGCTCAGGATATTGAACAAACTCTTGCGCTTGCAAACCAGCAATACGAAAAAGCTCAGTATACTCAAGCAATAAGTTATTATCAAAGAATACTATTTTTTGATAAAAAAAACTACAATTCACAAATCCACCATCGACTTGCAAATTGTTTTTTCAATACAGGAAATTACGAGAAGGCTGCCGAAAGCTACGATATTGCTTGGTATTCCGAGGAAAACGACAGCATAAAAACCGAATTGGTTTTTAAGAAAACATCAAGCCTGCTGCTTCAAAATAAATTTCAATTTGCGCTAATTGAAATATTAAACCTTAAGGATGATCTATCCATAGATTTTCAAAAACGAAAGGAATTTTATTCGGGAATAATCTATTTTGGATTGGAAGATTTTGTACGTTCTGAATCTCATTTCAAATTAGTTTTTTCAGAAAAAGTTTTTGTTAACGAACTTGAAAAACTATTTAAAAAGAATCAAAAAATTGAAAAATTAAATCCTAAAACCGCGCGAATATTAAGCATGGTAATTCCGGGTTTAGGGCAATTTTATTCAGGAGATATAAAAAACGGAATTAATTCTTTGTTATTAACCGGATTATTCGCCTATTTATATGTAAATACCGCTATAAATTTTAGTTTTCTGGAAGGTTACTTAATTGTTTTCCCTTGGTTTCATAGATACTATACTGGCGGATATAAAAGAGCTGGTATAAATACTGAAAAAATAAAATCAAACAAACGTGCTGTAATTTATCAGGAAATTATTACCCTTATTGAAAAATCAAATAGTTAATGCATTTTTGTTTTTAGAAAATCATAGGATTATTTATACTTTGTGCAGAGAATATTTAAAAACGTTCAATATTATTTGTCATACAAGAATAAAACTCAATGTGAAAATGCTTGACAATAGAAAAACAATAATAAATAAAATCTTAACAAACTCAAGTCATGAAAAACATTTCCAAATTTTCTGCTATATTTATTGTAGTAGTTATTCTGGTGTCCTTTTCTTTTAAAAACAAAAAGGACACTTATAAAATATACGATTCAAAAGGAAAGGAAGTATCTTATTCTGATGTTTTACTTGCCTCCCAAAAAGCTGAAATAATATTGTTTGGGGAGCTTCATAACAACCCTGTTATTCATTGGATGCAGCTTGAATTGACAAAAGATTTATATCAGAAAAAACCAAATTTAATAATGGGGGCTGAAATGCTTGAAGCGGATAATCAAATATTACTTAATGAATATCTGACAGGAAAAATAACCGAAAAAAATTTCAAGGCTGAAGCTAAATTATGGACAAATCACAATACAGATTATCAGCCATTAGTGAATTTTGCAAAAGAAAATAAATTGTCTTTTATAGCCACAAATGTTCCAAGACGATATGCCAGTATGGTATACAGTAAAGGAATTGACGAACTTCAAAGTTTAAGCAATGATGCAAAACAATGGATTGCCCCTCTACCAATGAAGTATGATTCCACATTAAAGGGTTACAGTGAAATCATTAAGGCTGCCGGTGGCCATGGTGGTGAGAATTTGCCTAAATCTCAAGCATTAAAAGATGCTACCATGTCCCATTTTATTTTAAAAAACTACAAGCCTGCATATACATTTATTCATTACCATGGATCATACCATTCAAATAATTTCGAAGGTATTTATTGGTATTTAAAACAAGAAAAAACTAAACTTAACATTTTAACAATTGCTTCTGTTGAACAACTAAACATTGATTCACTTTCCCAAGAATATTTAAATATGGCTGATTATATTTTTGTAATCCCGGAAAACATGACAAAAACGCATTGAAAACGATTTGCCCCTGGGTTTCTGACAACCAATTGTATATTGATTATCATGATAATGAATGGGGAATACCTGTTCATGATGATAGAAAATTATTTGAACTGCTCTTGCTTGAAACTTTTCAGGCAGGCCTTAATTGGCTTACAGTTTTAAAAAAAAGAGAAAATTTCAGGAAGGCTTTTGATAATTTCTATCCTGAAATAATTGCTAAATACGATCAGCAAAAAATTCAGGGTTTAATGACAAATGAGGGCATTATACGCAACAGATTAAAAATAATGGCTGCAATATCGAATGCTGATTCCTTCTTAAAAATTGTAAAAGAATATGGCAGCTTTGATAAATTTATCTGGAAATTCACAAGCCATAAAACGATTACAAATCAATGGAAAAACATAAATGAAATTCCTTCAAAAACAAAAGAATCAGACGAAATGAGCAAGGAATTGAAAAAGCATGGGTTTAAATTTGTAGGCTCTACAATTTGCTATGCATTCATGCAAGCTACGGGAATTGTAAATGATCATACCATGGACTGCTGGAGGCACAATAAATAATCGTGTTTACTCTGTTAGATGATACACAAACTCCTTGAATAATTTAGGATTAAACCAGGCCGAATAGTGAAAGATTAAGGTTTGCATTAGAAGCTAAAATTTAATTCCCAAATTATTTCTGAATCCCTTCTAATTCTGTTTGTAGTTTTTCCCACAAATTCAGTTCTTCTTCAAGTTGTTTTTTCAATTTTTCATACTCAGTAAAAAAAACTTTATCATTCATCATTAGCTTGTATTGCTCAGAATCCTGTAATTTTTCATCATTCAAAGCAATTTCCTTTTCCAGTCTTTCTATTTCCCTTTCTGATTTGCCAATCTGGTTGCTTAAACGCTTATTTTCCTTTTCTAATAGTTTTTTATCCTCGTTGGATAAATCAGAGGATTTTGGTTTTTCAATTTTAACTTCAGAAATTTTTTCCTGTTGATTTTTCTTTTCAACCTGTTCAAGCTCGTGCAAAGTACTCAATTTTCTTGTTGCAAGATATTCATAAACATCACCATAATGCTCACTAATATTTCCTCCGGCAAATTCAAAAACCTTATTGGTTAAGCCTTGCAAAAAATCCCTGTCGTGAGAAACTACAATTAATGTTCCGTCATATTTCATCAGTGCATTCTTCAGGACGTCTTTAGATCGCATGTCAAGGTGATTAGTGGGCTCATCTAACACCAGCAGATTTACTGGTTCAAGAAGAAGTTTACACATTGCCAATCTTGATTTTTCACCACCTGATAAAACTTTCACTTTCTTATCAACCGTATCTCCACTAAACAAAAATGATCCCAAAAGGCTACGTGCCTTTTTAAGCATATCGCCTCTTGCTGCATCTTCAATGGTTTGCAACACTGTTTTATTACCATCTAAGGATTCAGCTTGATTTTGGGCAAAATATCCTATTTCAACATTATGTCCAAGTTCCAGTTTACCTTCATTTTTTTCCAGTCCAGCAATTAACTTGCTTAAAGTAGATTTCCCCTGTCCGTTTTTTCCTACAAATGCAACACGTTCACCTCTTTCAATATCAAAATCAACTTTGTTTAATACTACATGATTATCGTATTGCTTCTTTAGGTTTTCGGCCAGCACCACAACTTTTCCTGAACGAGGAGAGGGTGGAAAATAAAAATTTATGGTTTGTAAATCTTCCTCATCAACCTCAATACGATCTATTTTATTCAAATGCTTTATTTTTGATTGCACTTGTATAGCTTTAGAAGCTTTTGATCTAAACCTGTCGATAAATTTTTCAGTTTCCTCAATTTGCTTTTGCTGATTTTTAAACGCAGATAATTGTTGTTCCCTTCTCTCGGTTCTTAATTCGATATATTTACTGTAAGATGCTTTATAATCATTTATTTTCCCCAGGGAAATTTCTATTGTCCGGGTGGTAACATTATCAAGAAATGCTCTATCATGAGATACAAGAACAACAGCTCCGCGATAGGTAAGCAGGAATTCTTCAAGCCACTGAATGGATTCGATATCAAGGTGGTTTGTAGGTTCATCAAGCAATAAAACATCTGAATTTTGAAGAAGTATTTTAGCAAGCTCAATTCTCATTCTCCACCCACCACTAAATTCATCCGTTAAACGGTTGAAATCATCCTTACTAAAACCTAATCCAAGAAGAATTTTTTCAATATCTGCCTCCATGGAATATCCGCCTATCATTGAAAATCTTTCATTGGCTTCATTTAGCTTATTAATGATATCATAATATCCCTCCGACTCATAATCAATTCTTGAAGTGAGTTGTTCATTGTAATATTCCAGATCCCTCTGAAGCTTTTTTGCCTCAACAAAAGCACTTGATGTTTCCTCAAAAACAGTCTTGCCATTATTGTGTTCCATTTCCTGTGGAAGGTATCCTATTGTTCCACCTGAGGGGATAGCTACATTTCCCTTTTCAGGCTCAATTTGTTTGGCAAGAATTTTTAATAGTGTTGATTTGCCTGCACCGTTTTTCCCGGTAAGTCCTATCCTGTCCTTGGTGTTTACAATAAAAGATACATTGTCAAAAAGACTGGTGCCGGTAAAATGTATGGAAAGTTGGTTAACTGATATCATCTATATAATTGAAAATTCTGCAAAAGTACAAAATAAGAACTATCTACAGAGGATCATAGTATATATTAGTGAAAAAGGAAGCAAAAATTCTGACAAATAGGCTATAAATCTAATAATGCCATAGATCCTGCTCAAAATTAAAAATATCTTCCTTTATTTTTTCAGCCTCAAGTATAGCATCAAGGCCTGTTGAATAATCTTCAACAGCCCGGTCATACACATTTGATTCTTTTACTACATAACTATTAAACATCCTTTTCCAGAAAATATCATCGTAAGTTATTCTTTGCGCATCATTATTACGGTTATATGTTTCGGCATTAATAAAAATATCCCTGCAGTTTGGAAAATACAACCAGAATGGTATTGTTTTTCCTCTTTCAAATCCCTCATCATCTTTAGTAATTACAATAGGTGCTATACCAACTATTCTAACATCCATAACAGACCGTTGCTTATCAAAAAACCAGTCTTCTTTAAGTTGGTATTGAATAACATCCCTTGATTCAATTTTGATAGTATCAGTAATTTCAAAAAATTCACCCGGATTATTCGGATCCTCTACTTGTTTTATTGTAATTTTTTGAAGAGCTTCAAGTGCTTGATCCTTTGTTAACTGTGTTCTAAAATCATCATTTGCAGGATCAAAAGCATATAAGTCTCCATTTTCAATACCTGCAACAATAACATCAAAAAGAGATTTCCTACCATTTGAGGGTTCATTTGGAAAGTATAAGGGATGATTCAATTTTTCTCGAAGATCAATCCTTCTCCATATCCTTTTTGACCACATTACATCTGCCTCGCGTAAACTAGTATAAGAAATAGGTTCTCTTTCTTTGTTATTCAGTTTTTCATATATACCATCCTCAATCACTTTCATTGTTTGATCTTGTGCATATGAAAAAGTAGTAATAAATACAACAGCAATAACTAAGATGGGCTTTACAATATTCATAACCAGTAGTATTAAAGTTTATATTAACAATGCAACGTTTTCAAAAGTGGTTTATTTTAAACTTGTTGGCCTCATAGGAACCATAGTGCATTTTTAATCTAAAAAGGCTTAATGTATTTAATACAAGGAAGGTGGTATAAATATTTATAAGAGAGAGAGGCAGGGAAATAAACAAATAAAAAAAGGGACTCAATCTAAACGACAGAGCCCCTTTTTATAAATCTAGTTAAGCTTTTAATAATGCCACATATCCATTTCCATTGTAAAAATATCGTTTTTAATTTTTTCGGCCTCAAGCAATGCATCAAGTCCTGTATTATAAGAAGCGATGTCTCTGTCATAAACATTTGTTTGTTTAGTAATATAACTACCAAACATTCTTTTCCAGAAAATATCTTCGTAAGTTCTACGCTCTGCATCATTGGTGCGGTTGAAGGTTTCTGCATTAGCAAACACTTCTCTGCAATTTGGGAAATACAACCAAAAAAGCATAGTTTTTCCCCTTTCAGCACCATCCGCATCACGAGTAATAATAATAGGTGCTATCCCAATAATTCTAACATCCAGAACAGAACGTTGCCTATCAAAAAACCAATCTTCTTTAATTAAATATTGAATAACATCCCTTGATTCCACATTATTGGTATCAATAACTTCGAAATACATTCCTGGATTATTTGGATCCTCCGCTTGCTTGGTAACAATTTTCGACATTGTTTCAAGAGCTTGGGCCTTGGTGAGTTGAACCCTAAAATCATCTTGAGTATTATCGAATGCCAACAGTGAGCCTTCATTTACTCCCTTTTTAATAACATCAAAAAGCGACATTCTGCCATTAACAGGCTCATTAGGATAATAAAGAGGGTGATTGATTTTTTCTCTTAAATCAATTGTTCTCCAAATCCTATGGCTCCACATTACATCAGCCTCTCGTAAACTTGTATAAGGAATTGGGTTACGGGTAGGAGTATGTTCCTTTACGTAAAGTCCATCCAAAACCTGAGCTTCAAGCAAAGATGGTATAGCTGCAAATACAGTTACTGCTAATAATAATCTGGCAAATTTCATATAGCGCCCTCCAATGGTTTAAATTACATTACTTTTAAGTTAATTGGGCTTAAGGTCCTAATGGTACCATCTTCACCTTTAACTTTAATATTTTCAATATACACCTTCGCACCTGGTTTAACACTTTTCAACAGAGATTTTTGTTCCTCTGTAATCATATTGCTTTTTGAGGTTTTATTCTGTTCAAAACCACCAATTGTTGCAGTAATATCAAATTCAAGTACTTTAAATTTAAGGTCAAAATCAAAATTTTCAAGATCGGCAATCACACCAAGTGCTGTTGTTAAATCACTTCTTGAAATATTAGCTGCACCTTTTTTACCAGCAAACATAGCAACTGGATCCGGTACCCTTTTAACCCTAAATTCAGCACTTCCCATAGAAGTAGTAGCTGAACCAATTTTTGCAGAAACATTTACTGTGGCTTTAACTCCACTTTGTACTCTTGCGATGTATTTTCCTCTAGAACCAGAAAGTGTACCTCCAGCTAATGTTGGAACTATGTTCTCGGCAGCTATTCCCGAAACAGAGATATCTAGAGGGTTATCAACTCCAATATACAGCACGTTCATTTTAGTAGGAGAAACAACAACACCGCCTTTAGCAACCATATATTCAGTTTTAAAAGGGTAAGGTTTAACAGTACCGTCAGGAGCTTTAATATTTATAATACCTCTTACAGTCTGAGGTCCTTCAGCTACACTTTTCCTGCTGAACTTACCTA
Organism: Bacteroidota bacterium; assembly: GCA_013696965.1. NCBI lineage: Bacteria > Pseudomonadati > Bacteroidota > Bacteroidota bacterium. The sequence goes on from JACCXN010000009.1 coordinate 96,074, forward strand.
TACCATTATTTACATTAACTGCAGATGGATCACCTTTAAACTGATATGAAACCGTATCTAATTCACCTACTAAAACTTCAGGATTTTGAGTACTGCTGTACGCAGCAACAAAAATATCTGCTTTAAAGGAATCACCTAATATTACGTAATTTGATTGGGGGATAACTTTGGCAACAACCACATCAAATTTAAAATCCCCAGCATCTACTTCACTAAAAAGTGCTTTTACTATATCGGATTCAGCATTTCTTATATCTGTTTGAAGTTTAGATAAAATGGTAACAGTAGCTGCTAATGGAGTGTGATCAAAGTTTAAAACCTCCCAGCCAACATTAACTCCATTTTGATTGGCACCTTCTAAAACAAGTCCAATATTCATGTTTGACCTATATTTCTCATCAATAAGCTCTAACATTTTTCCTCTGAATGACTCGATTTTGAGTTTTAACTCATTGGCGCTAAATTCATCTGTTCTTGGAGATGCTGGTTCACTTCCAATTAAAATATTGGTAGGAGTACCATAATCATCTTTTGCCTCTACTTTGGTAAGACTCAAAGAATCATCAGGAATAGATGGATCAATTTTATCAGTTGCCCTAATTAATTTAAACTTAATTTGGTCAATATGATCAATTAATTCCTTTGATAATTTTTTTGCCTCATTTGCCTTATCCCAATATTTCTTAACCTTATCCTTATTTTCAGCATATGCTTTATCAAAGGCACTGTATGCTACATCGTTTTTACTTCCAAATGTAATATTTGTAGCTTCCAAGCTGTCATTGATCATAACAAAGGCATTTAAAATGTCTTTGGATATATTCATTGCCAGAAGTGCCGTCAACACAAGGTACATCATTCCGATCATCTTCTGCCGTGGTGGTAATTTGCCGCCTCCCATTATTTAAAAATTATTATAGAGTTAAAATATTAAGATTAATTATGATTCTGTTTGGAATTTGAATGGATTATGCTCTAACATTCATTGCATTAAGCATATTGCCATAAACTGTATTTAAGGCACCCAGATTTTTAGCTAAATCAGCTATATTTTCTTTATACTTCTGGGTATCCTCAAGAGAATCATTTAGATTTTGCATAAGTTGTCCAATTCCATCATACATTTTATTGGTAACCTGCAATTGATCGTTAGAACTTTGGTATTGTAATTCATAAACAGAATTCAAAGCAGCAAGATTTTTGGAAACCTTTGCAAGTTGTTCACTGTAATTAGCTCCATTTTCAGAAGATACTGAAAGAGAAGACAATGACTCGGATGCTTTTATATAAGACTCATCAAGTTGTTTCATTGAACCTGAAGCAGATTTAATGTTACTAACAAATTCGGTAGTTGCAGCTGATGCATCAGTAATGTTATTCAGTTTAGATGTTTGATCGCTTAATGCTCTCAAGCCGGTTCCAAGACTAGCCAATAACTCTGGTTCTATTTTGGCTTCCTCAAGCATTTTATCAAGTTGTTCAGTAATGGTTCCTGTTTCTTCCTCTTCTACTGCAAATTCATCATGCCCACCATGTCCATGTTCTCCTCTTAATTCAGGATATACAAGACTCCAATCTGGATCTTCGTGAATAGGTTCAAAAGCGGAGAAAAAGAAAATAACAGCTTCAATACTCAATCCTGCTACAAGCATAGGGCCTGCAAATGGCCAATGCTGAATTTTAAACATCGCACCTACGATTACAATAGCAGCTCCCCAGCCATATAAGTAACCCATGAATTTTTTACCGCCTTTTGATTGAAGTGATGAAATGAATCCCATAATGTGTTTTTTTTTAAATTGGTATTAATAAATGTTAGAATTAAACTCGATTTTTTTTGTGAACTATTTTTATGCTAGTTATAAATCATCCCCTTTAGCCCTGCCTAAATAAGTCATTACAGATCTAAAGCCAATATAACATTTTGCGGTATCTTGATATTCATAAGTACGGGTTCCATTTTGCAGGTAATATCCAATATCTTTCCAGGAACCACCTCTAATAACTTTTCTTTTCAAGGTTTCAGCATCGGTATCTTTTGCATCATATTGATAATCCATGTTAAGGTCATGAGCAAAATTATATGCGGATTCATCAAAAGCATTGTTTGTCCATTCAGATACATTTCCTGACATACAAAACAAACCGTAATCATTTGGAGAGTATGAAGTTACCTTTACAGTATGAAATCCTCCATCATCAACATAATTACCTCTTAAAGGCTTGAAATTCCCAAGGAAGCAACCACGGCTGTTTCTAATATAAGGGCCGCCCCAAGGATATGGAGAAAGATCCAAACCACCTCTTGATGCATACTCCCACTCCGATTCTGTTGGCAATCTAAAATCCTGAACAAATGTGCTTCCAATAGAAGCCAAATAGCTATTGAACAATTGTGTTCTCCATATACAAAATGCGCGTGCTTGTTTCCAATTCACACCAACTACAGGATATTCATCAAAAGCAGGATGCCAAAAATACATATTAGTCATTGGCTCATTAAAAGAATAAGTAAAATCATGAATCCAGGCAAGGGTATCAGGATAAACATTAATTATATCCTTTTTAATGAATACAGATCTGTCGGTTTTGCCTTGTTCACGATTTTCTCGCTTTGCTGCTTCACGCAAATCAATCCAATAATACTCAAAATCAAGTTTTCTGGTATCAATTTCTTTACGTCTGTAAAAACGCTCATTTTCCGGGTAAAACATATCAATGGTTGCTTCTCTAACTTCAGGTTTATCCCAACGCAATTTAGCATCCCAGTTAATATTTGGAGGGTCTATATCTTCTCCGTATTCATCAGTGGTAATTAAATATGTAGCTTCATCCTCCTCACCCATTAGCCTTCTTGCAATGGAATCTCTAACCCAATACACGAATTGTCTGTATTCGTTATTTGTAATTTCTGTTTCATCCATATAAAATGCTTGAATAGAAACAGTTTTAGATTGTGCAGTTTGAGCATAAGGCATATCCTGATCACTAGGGCCCATGTTATAACTTCCCATTGGAATATAAACCATTCCAAACGGATCGGGTTGAAACCAATCTTCACGACCCTGTACTCCGACCAATTGGCCTTGATTAGGGTTACCGCATCCTGCGATAAGAGCAGCGCCAAATATAATTATGAGAATTTTTTTCATCTTTCCCTAGTTTAAGAATAAGTTCTCCATAAATCTTTCTTAGAAACAAAATCACCATACAATTAGTATGATGATTTATTACAAGTGAGATTTTTAACGGAGTATATTGTTTTTTGTTACAAAAAAATTAAAATTTATAAAAATCTAACGTTCCGGTGTTTTGAAACTTTAGGTCTGTCAGGTATTATAAAGCAATAACCAAGCATAATTTCATGTGTATTAACTCTTTTATTGTTTTCGCCTGACCTAGCCATACCTGAAGTTGTGAAATCATATGCATATCCTATTTTCACCCCACTTTGATGCTGAAATCCCAGCAATACAACAACAGCATCTTTCATACGATATGACAACCCCGCCCAAACCATTTTATTGTATAAAACATTCACATTTAAGTCTAATTGTGTGCTGGAAGCATCTGTTTTAATAAAAACAGATGGTTTAATATCTAATTCGTCAGTTAATCTTGCAGAATATCCTGCCATTATATAATAATGTCTTGCGAAGTCAAAATTTAAAGAATAATTATTAGGGGCTGATCCTCCGATGGCATCTGCAGTAGATGCAGGAAGTCTTGTTGAAGATAGTCCTACATATAATTGTTCGCCAATGTTATAATACAATCCAAATGAAGCATCAAGTACCATATCACTTACACTTTCATTAGGAATAGATGAATCCTGAGTATAATCATCTATTGCTCTCCAGCTACCTTTAATTGCGTGAGATATAAAACCTACATTGGCTCCTATTCCCAAAATACCATTACCAAGTGCAAGTCTGTATGCATAGCCAAAATTCACAATACTGGTATTAAAAAACCCAATTTTATCTTGCATTACATTTAATCCAACCCCTCCACGAAGCATTTTAACTGGGGCATCCACACTAAGAAGAAAGGTTTTTGGAGCTCCATCCCCAAAGCCTGCCCACTGTTGTCTTCCCAGTAGAGTTGCACAAATGGCATTACTACTGCCCGCATAACCAGGATTAATTGCAAGTTTGTTAAACATGTTTTGACTGAATTGGGCATCTTGTTGAGAATAGCCAATTGCCGTTGAAAATAGAAGTGACAAAGAGATAATTATTTTCTTCATATATTATATTTATCTTGTTTTAATGATTTTATAGGCACTCCTACACCCTACTATACACAAATAAGGTTGCTAAAATAGATATAATAAATTTCTAAAAAAAATTTTTTTAATAATTAATTGTTAATAACATCTAAAAAGTTGGCTAACTTAGTTTCAAATAGGTGGTCCACCATCTATCTGGCATTTCATCATTACAGGCAACTTGATAGTCTTTATAGGAACATGGAACTAAATGATGCCTACTGTATTTAACTTTTTTATTTACAGGAAAAGGCACATCCATCCACCATCGATCACTTTTATTGCTTTTATAAAAAATAATTTCGTGTTTATTGTCCTTTATTGCAACCCTGTATTTTAAATAATCTGATTTTTCACCGATTGGAAAATCCTTTTTCCGGTTACAGTATCCATCAATAAAATACCAAATCATTTGTGAGACTAAATGTGCAGTTTGGTTGTTAATATCGTTTAATGGATTGATCTCATAAAAACCAATTGAAGTAAGTTTGTCGCTCATTCCGGCATACCTGGAAATCTGGCAAGCCTCCTCTCCATAAAAACCATTAGGTGTAGATGATTTACATCCTGGAGCATCTGAATATCTAACTGAAGAAATATCAAAACTTAATATATCTGCATTCCTTATTACCGGTTCAACTTCCTCAAAGTTATCTCTTACCTGTCCAAGTCTATGTGCATCGAAATTCAGTTTGGCCATTAATTCAAGCAGATTTTGATCCACCAAATAGGATTGGTAACCTACATTGCTGTAATTAAACAAATAATTTGGTTCATGAAGAATAATCTGACTTAAATAGGACCTGGAGTTCAAATCGCCTTCAACAGGACCCAGATCAAATGAAGAATCAATAGTGACAATGTTTACTGTCTGTTCAAGATTTTCATATGCCAGGTAATTGGCATAGGTAAGATCTTGTCCCCCACCTATGATTAGTGGCATTATATTGTTTTTTATTAAAAATGAAATAGCACTTGATAGGGCATAATAAGTATCTTCTACAGTATGTCCAGCACTTATATTTCCAAGATCAATAATACTTGCAAGATGATTTGCACCTGGATAAAGCTTGTAAAGGCTATTTCTAACTGCATCCGGAGCCTGGGAACAACCTAGGTTATCAATTGATCGCCTGTCTTCATTTACCCCAATTATTGCAATTTTACAACCAGAAACATCAGGAAAATCAAGTCCATTGTTAAAAAGGGTTAAAGAACCGATAGTTCCAGGTGAAAAGTTGATGTTTTGGAGCTTTATTGGCTCAAAAAATATTGAAATATCCATTTGTTCAATTCAATCATTTTATTTTTGCCACCGAAGCCTTGGCTTTTGGTTTTGCTTTAACAGGAACTTTTGTTTTTGCTGCTGCTTTTGCCTTTCCTTTAAACTTAGGAGCTGGTGCCTCTGCTGCTATTTTTAAACACTCTTCCAATGTAAGTGAAGTTGGCTCTTTTTCTTTAGGAATTTTAAAGTTGTTTTTTCCAATGGATATATATGGGCCCCATCGTCCATTTAAAATCTGAACTTCTTTATTTGCATCAAAGGTTTTAATAACTTTTTCTTTGTCTGCTTTTCTTTTCGCTTCAATTAATTCAATTGCTCTATCCTGTTCGATAGAATAAGGATCATCTTCTTTTTTTAAAGAATAAAAAGCACTTTTATGTTTAATATATGGCCCAAATCTGCCAATACTAACAGTCATCTCGTTATCTTCAAATTGCCCTATTTGCCTTGGCAGCTTAAACAATTCAAGAGCATCTTCAAGTGAAATTTGTTCCAATCTCTGATTAGGTCTTAGACCTGCATACTTTGGTTTTTCTTCTCCCTCTATGGATTCTCCCAATTGCACAATAGGCCCAAATCTTCCAATCCTTGCATAAACAGGCTTGCCACTTACCGGATCGATTCCTAATTTTCTTTCTCCTGAAGCTCTCTCTGATGTTTCCAGTGTGACTTCCACTGCTTTATGGAAGTTTTTATAAAAGGAGTCAATCATTTTATTCCATTCGATTTGTCCTTCCGCTATTTCATCAAATTCCTTTTCAACTTTGGCTGTAAAATTATAATCCAAAATGTTTTTAAAATGCTCAACAAGAAAATCCGTTACCACCATACCAATATCAGTAGGAAATAATTTATTTTTCTCAGCTCCGGTAATTTCAGTTAATGTTTCCTTTTTAATATTATTGCTTGATAAAGTAAGGGAGCGATATGACCTTTCCACTCCTTCTCTTTCTTCTTTAATAACATAACCTCTTTTTTGAACAGTAGAAATTGTGGGAGCATAGGTTGATGGACGTCCTATTCCTAATTCCTCTAGTTTTTTTACAAGACTAGCTTCAGTATATCTAGCAGGGTGATGAGTAAACCTTTGAATTGCAGTAATTTGCTTTAAATTCAGCTTCTCACCAGTTTTTAAAGGAGGCAACATTCCACTTTGTGCTTCCTCTTCCTCTTCATCAGTTGATTCAAAATACACTTTTAAAAACCCATCGAATTTCAGCACTTCCCCCTCCGCAATAAGTTTTTCCTGGTTGGTTGAAATATTTATTGTTGCAGTAGTTTTTTCAAGTTGAGCATCACTCATTTGGGAAGAAATAGTTCTTTTCCAAATCATTTCATACAATCTTTGTTCAGATGAATCACCTTTAACAGAATGGTTATTCATATAAGTTGGACGGATTGCCTCATGAGCCTCTTGTGCTCCTTTTGCTTTAGTTTTATACTGTCTTATCTGAACATATTCTTTGCCATATGAACTAATGATTTCCTCTTTGGCTGCCGAAATTGCAGTATCCGATAAATTCACAGAATCGGTTCTCATATAGGTAATTTTACCCGATTCATATAATTTCTGTGCAACCACCATTGTTTGGGCGACAGAAAATCCCAGTTTACGACTGGCTTCCTGTTGAAGTGTTGATGTTGTAAATGGAGCAGATGGTGATTTTTTCGCAGGCCGTGTTTCAAGTTTCTCAATAATAAAATCAGCATTTACACATTCTTTCAAAAACTCTTCTGCTAATTGTTCGGTTGAAAAGCGTTTTGGATGTTCGGCCTTAAGAACAGAATGTCCTCCAACTTCAAAATTTGCTGTTACTTTAAAGGCAGAAGTGGATTTAAAATCCATTATGGCTCTTTCTCTTTCCACAATAAGTCGCACTGCAACAGATTGAACACGTCCTGCTGAAAGAGAAGGCTTAACTTTTTTCCATAAAACTGGTGAAATTTCAAAACCAACCAATCTATCCAGGATTCTTCTTGCTTGTTGGGCATCAACAAGATTTTTATCAATATTTCTTGGTTGTTCAATTGCCCTCAATATTGCTGGTTTTGTAATTTCGTGAAACACTATCCTTTTCGTTTTAGAATCACTTAGTTTCAGCGTTTCAAACAAATGCCATGAAATGGCTTCCCCCTCACGGTCCTCATCCGTTGCTAGCCAAACCATTTCTGCACCTTTTGCGAGTTTTTTCAATTCTGCAATTACGTCCTTTTTGTCGGGCATAACCTCATATTGTGGCTCGAAATTGTTTTCAACATCTATCGCTAATCCTTTCTTTGCTAAATCTCTAACATGTCCGTATGATGATTTAACTTGAAAATCTTTCCCAAGGAATCCTTCAATAGTTTTAGCTTTAGCAGGGGACTCTACAATTACCAGATTTTTTGCCATATAGTATTATATTTATTATCAATCAACACTTTTCCTGTTTTGAAATTAACCGCAAAGTAAAGGAAAAGTAAAAGTTATTTCCAAATAATAATTTTATTTTAACCATTGAAAGTGCTGAAATTTGCATTAACAATAGCACAGAGGGGAATAAAAACGTTTTCAATATATGTCATTTTGTCACCATCTTTTTTTAACTTTGCCACTCTTTTATCTAAATTAGTAAATATTTTCAAATGATTTTGCCAGATAATAAAATAATTGACGAAAAGAAACAAGGGGAAGTTCTAAGCATCGCATCCTCAGTGAAACAAGGAGGGAAAAAATTTTACCTTGAAAGTTATGGTTGTGCAATGAATTTTTCAGATAGTGAAATTGTAGCTTCAATATTAATACAGCAAGGATTTTCAACAACCAATATTGCAGATGAATCAGATGTTATATTTATAAATACTTGCGCAATAAGGGATAATGCCGAATTAAAGATTCGTAACCGTTTAAGGCAATTCAATGCTTTAAAAAAACAAAGGCCTTCTTTAATAATCGGAGTATTAGGTTGTATGGCTGAGCGCATTAAATCAAAATTGCTGGAAGAAGAAAAGCTTGTAGATATTGTGGTTGGCCCGGATGCATATCGTGATTTACCAAACCTTATTGAAACTGTGGAGACTGGACAAAAAGCTGTAAATGTACTTTTGTCAAGAGAGGAAACATATGCAGATATAAGCCCTGTAAGATTAGGAAGCAATGGAATTTCAGCATATATATCAATAATGCGGGGATGCGACAACATGTGTTCCTTTTGTGTAGTACCTTTTACTCGTGGCCGAGAGAGAAGCAGGGATGCTTTTTCTATTGTAAATGAGGCGATGGATTTAGTTAGTAAAGGTTATAAGGAAGTTACTCTTTTAGGTCAGAATGTGGATTCCTACAAATGGAAGAATGAAGTAAATGAAAAAACAATAAATTTTAGTGCCTTACTAGAAATGGTTGCAATGGTAAGTCCGGAATTAAGGGTTCGGTTTTCAACTTCTCACCCAAAAGATATGGGAGATGATGTATTGGAGGTTATTTCAAAGTATGAAAACATTTGTAAACATATTCATTTACCTGTACAATCAGGCAATACTGAATTGCTTGAAAAAATGAACAGAGGATATAGTCGAGAATGGTACATGGAAAGAATTCATTCTATAAGAAAAATTATACCTAATTGTGCTATTACCACTGACATTATTACAGGATTTAGTTCAGAAACCCAGGATCAGCATAGAGATACTTTATCTCTCATGGAATATGTAAAATACGAATTTGCATATATGTATAAATATTCTGAGCGACCAAATACACTGGCAGAAAGAAAATTCAAAGATGATGTTCCTGAAGCTTTAAAAGCAGAAAGATTAAATGGGATAATAGAATTGCAGCATGCCCACTCTTTAGAAAGAAACGAATTAAACATTGGCAAAATTTTTAAAGTTCTTGTGGATGGTGAGTCCAAAAGATCAAAAAGCGATTTTTCAGGCAGGACAAGCCAAAACAGCACAGTTATTTTTCCAAGAAAGAATTACGCACCAGGTGATTATGTAATGGTAAAAGTAACAAGTTGTACCTCGGGTACATTAATTGGACAAATTGATGAGTAATTTAAACTGGTACTAAAATGACTATTCAACAGGTTAAGCAACGATTTGGAATAATAGGAGATAGTCCTTTATTAAATAGGGCAATTGATATAGCCATGCAGGTAGCTCCCACAGATCTATCAGTACTTATAACAGGTGAGAGCGGAACAGGGAAGGAAGCAATGCCTCAAATCATTCATCAATTAAGTACAAGAAAACACGGGCCTTATATTGCGGTTAATTGTGGGGCCATACCAGAGGGAACAATAGATTCAGAACTTTTTGGTCATGAAAAAGGTTCTTTCACAGGTGCACATGAGGCAAGAAAAGGGTATTTTGAGGTTGCAAATGGTGGTACTATCTTTATGGATGAAGTAGCTGAACTACCGCTTCAAACTCAGGCAAGATTTTTAAGAGTGCTTGAATCAGGGGAATTTATACGAGTAGGCTCTTCAAAGGTATTAAAAACCAACGTAAGGATAGTTGCAGCCACGAATGTTAAAATTCCTGATGCAATTCAAAAGGGTAAATTTCGTGAAGATCTTTATTACAGGTTAAATACAGTACCCATAATTGTTCCTGCTCTTAAAGAAAGGAAAGAGGATATTCACTTGCTTTTTAGAAAATTCGCAACAGATTTTGCAGATAAATATAAAATGCCTCCCATTAAACTGGATAATAAGGCAAAGGAAATTCTAATTAATTATCCCTGGCCTGGAAATATTAGGCAATTAAAAAACGTTACTGAACAAGTTTCAATAATTGAAAAGACAAGAGAAATCAATGCTGAACAACTCTTAATATACTTGCCGCAAGATACTATCAGTAAGCTTCCTGCCCTTTATAAGGGGGAAGGATCAGCTTCAGAATTTTCTGAACGTGACATATTATATAAAGTACTTTTTGATATGCGAAGGGATATTACTGATTTGAAAAATTTAGTCTTTGAAATTATTCAGCGCGATGGTATAACAAAGGAATTACGAGAGAGTCATGCAGGAATAATAAATAAGTTGTCTTCTGAACAACATGGTGAACCTTCTGAAGAACCCTCAATTCATTACCCTGTTTACAATCATGATGCCAGGCAAGTTGAAGAAGAAGAAAATGAACATGAAGTTGTGGAAGAAGAATCTTTATCACTGGAGGAAACTGAAATCGGACTAATAAAAAAGGCTCTTATAAAAAATAAAGGAAAAAGAAAAAATGCAGCCAAGGAACTTGGAATATCGGAGAGGACCTTATACAGGAAAATTAAAGAATACGGAATAATTTAAATTATAAAGCTTTGGTTAACAATTCTCTCAAAATAATTTTTGTGATTTTATTAGGATTTGTGGTTTCCTGTAAAATGAATTATTCATTTACTGGAGCATCTATTGCCCCTGATGTAAAAACCGTTTCAATTCAATACTTTCCGAATTATGCCCCCTTGGCTCAACCCTTATTAAGCCAGGAATTTACAGAGTCGTTACGGAATATTTTTTTAAGTCAGACGAACCTTAATTTAGTGGAAAAAAACGGTCATTTGCATTTTGAGGGAGCAATAACCGGATATAGCACCACACCTGTTGCCATTCAAGGCGGTGAAATTTCTCAGGCAGCTTATAACAGGTTAACTATAACAGTAAATGTAAAATTCATCAATACAAAAGATGAAAATCAAAACTTTGAAACCTCCTTTAACCGATTCACAGATTATGATGCCAGCAGAAATTTATCAGATGTGGAAATGGTGCTAATTAAAGAGATTAATGATCAATTGGTTCAGGATATATTTAATAAGGCTGTAAGTAACTGGTAGATGAAAAAGGAACAATTTTTAAGTTTCATGCAAAACCCTGAGCAATTAGACCAAAAGTCGTCTAAAAAGCTTGAAACAGTTTTGGAGGAATTTCCTTATTGCCAAACTGCCCAGGTTTTGTATTTAAAGGCGCTTCACAATGAAAAAAACATTCAATACCATAATAGACTTAAATTAACCTCAGCATATTCTGCAGATAGAAGAGTTTTGTATAAATTCATTATGCAAGCCGAATTAAAGGCTAAAATTGAAAAGGTTGAAAAGGATTTGAAACAAGCGGAGGAAACCCAAATCAGGAAAAGCCCTGCACTGGAATTAACCAAGCCAAATCAGATTAATGCAATTGTTGAGATTAAACTACCTGAAATTACACAATATGAGAAGAAAGAGGAGACAAAAATATCTGAGGGAAAAATTGAAATAAAACAGGAAAATGAAGCAACTTTCCCTAACCTAAAACCAGAAACAAAAGAATTAAAAACAATAAATTCCGATGAAATAAAAAATAATGGAACCAAGGAAGAAAAGGCGAACTCAATCCCAATAACTCTTGAACAACAAAGTCCAAAAGAAAAGAGTGAAGACCAAATAACTCCAAAAGAAACTCCAGTTAAAACTGTTAATAATCAACCAAATGAAAAAAAGCTGGATATAGAAATAAAAGTTGAACCTTGTTTAAACTTTGAAGCTGATCCTAATAAAGCAAACATTTCTTCGGTAAATGAATTTTTAATTTCTGATGATTCAAATACTCATTTAGCATCGGCAGGCGAAGAAGAAAATGAATTAACAGAACTGGAAACAGAAGTATTAAAGGAAGCAATTTTCGCTTCAATTGAACTTGATTTGTCTAAAATTCCTGAAATTGAAAACTCAAAGCAGGCAGAACCAATTAAAAAAGATTCTTTATCCCCAAAAGAAGAAAAACATACATTTAATCAATGGTTGAAAGTACTTAGTGAAAAGAAAGAAAGTAATAGCAATGCCAGTAAACAACCATCCCCAGGCTTTGATTTAATTGATAAATTTATTCAGGAGGAGCCTAAAATAAAACCAAAGAAAACAGCGTTCTTTTCACCAGTTAATATGGCACGAATGAGTGTGGTTGAGAATGACGGTTTTGTTACAGAAACTTTAGCAAAGGTTTATGCAAAACAAGGCAATAATAACAAGGCAATTAAGGTTTATGAAAATTTAATTTTGAAATATCCGGAAAAATCAGCTTACTTTGCAGCCCTAATTAAGGAAATAAAAGAAAAATAACACTAAAACACATAATCAAATGAGTATTTTAATATCGGTATTGTTGGTCATAGTATGCATTCTTCTTGTGCTAGTTGTATTAGTGCAAAATCCAAAAGGAGGAGGTTTATCTTCGTCTTTTTCTTCATCCACTCAAATTATGGGAGTAAGAAAAACTGCAGATTTCCTTGAGAAAGCAACATGGAGTTTAGCTATTGCCCTAGTTGCATTAAGCTTGTTTAGTGCTGTTATTGACAAGTCATCGGATAGAACCATACAAGGTTCTGAAATTGAACAACAAATAGAAACAGCGCCAGCACCTAGCCAGCCTGAAATGCCATCTATGCCTGAAGAGCAATAAAAAAAATACATTTATAACAAAAGGATTAAGCTTCTTTTGTAGAATAATTCACAGGAATAAAAATGTCAGCTTGTCATAAACTTGCTGACATTTTTATTTTTACCTGTTAAAATGTCTTGAAAATTCTCGACCAATAATTTAAAATGTTCTTGGCATAAAATATGACAAGAGAGTTTTGTAAAAAAATATTGTTTAACACTAAAATAAAATTCGAAATGTCAGACGTAAAAATCAAACCATTGGCAGACAGAGTACTTGTAGAAGTAGCACCTGCCGAAGAAAAAACAGCAAGTGGAATTATTATTCCTGATACTGCAAAAGAAAAACCGCAAAAAGGCAAAGTAGTTGCTGTTGGTGGAGGCAAAAAAGACGAACCTCTTACTGTAAAAGTAGGTGATGAGATACTTTACGGAAAATATGCAGGAACTGAAGTAAATGTAGAAGGCAAGGAATATTTGATCATGCGTGAATCAGATATTTTTGCAATAGTTTAATTAATTTAACAATCTAAAATTATAAAAAATGGCAAAGGATATCACTTACAATCTTGAAGCAAGAGACGCTCTGAAAAGAGGGGTTGATGCATTAGCAAATGCAGTAAAAGTAACATTAGGACCTAAAGGCCGTAATGTAATAATTGACAAGAAATTCGGTTCTCCAATAATTACAAAAGATGGGGTAACTGTTGCAAAAGAAATAGAATTAGCTGACCCTGTAGAAAACATGGGTGCTCAAATGTTAAAGGAAGTAGCATCTAAAACAGCGGATCTTGCAGGTGATGGAACAACAACAGCTACAGTTCTTGCACAGGCTATTGTAACTGCAGGATTAAAAAACGTAGCAGCAGGAGCTAATCCAATGGATTTAAAAAGAGGGATTGACAAGGCAGTAGAGGCAGTTATTGAAAACCTTAAAAAGCAATCACAGGCAGTAGGTGATGACAACAGAAAAATTGAACAAGTAGCAACAATTTCTGCAAATAATGACAATACTATTGGAAAACTTATTGCTCAGGCAATGTCAAAGGTTACCAATGAAGGTGTTATCACTGTAGAAGAAGCAAAAGGAACTGAAACTACTGTTGAAATAGTTGAAGGTATGCAATTTGACAGAGGTTACATTTCTCCCTATTTTGTAACCAATCCTGATAAAATGGAAGCAGTGCTTGAAAATCCTTTCATACTTATCTATGAGAAAAAAGTATCGGCAATGAAAGATTTACTTCCTATTTTAGAAAAAGCAGTTCAATCCGGAAGACCACTTTTGATAATTGCTGAAGATATTGACGGAGAAGCTCTTGCAACTCTTGTTGTAAATAAAATCAGAGGATCTCTAAAAATTGCAGCAGTTAAAGCACCAGGATTTGGGGACAGAAGAAAGGCAATGCTTGAAGATATTGCAGTATTAACAGGTGGTACAGTAATTTCAGAGGAACAAGGATTCAAACTTGAAAACACTGAATTAAAAGATCTTGGACAGGCTGAAAAAATCACTATTGACAAGGATAATACTACAATAGTAAATGGATCAGGTAAAAAAGAAGATATTTCAGGAAGAGTAAAGCAAATCAAAGCTCAGATAGAATCAACAACATCTGATTATGATAAAGAAAAACTTCAGGAAAGACTTGCAAAAATTGCAGGTGGAGTAGCAGTTCTGTATGTTGGTGCTGCAACAGAAGTGGAAATGAAGGAGAAAAAAGACAGAGTGGATGATGCATTAAATGCAACCAGAGCTGCCGTTGAGGAAGGAATTATTCCTGGAGGTGGTGTAGCATATATTCGTGCAGTTGAAACGCTTGAAAAAATAAAAGGAATTAATGAGGATGAAACAACTGGAATTGCTATTGTAAAGAGAGCAATTGAAGAACCTCTTCGTCAAATTGTTGCAAATGCAGGTGGTGAAGGTTCAATTGTTGTTCAAAAAGTGAAAGAAGGAAAAGGTGATTTTGGATATAATGCCAGAACTGACCAATATGAAAACCTTCTTGCAGCTGGAGTTATTGATCCAACTAAGGTTTCTAGAATAGCACTTGAAAATGCAGCTTCTATTGCAGGAATGTTACTTACAACAGAATGCGTACTTGCTGAACAAAAAGAAGAATCTCCTGCTCCATCAATGGGTGGCATGGGAGGAATGGGTGGCATGATGTAATATTTCCACTAAAACATTCTTTTAAAAAACACCCTTTTAGGTATTCTAAAAGGGTGTTTTTTATTTAAATCAATTCGCTCTATTTTTCTTTTAGGGCCTTTTTAGCGGATTATTTAATGAAAACTGTCTATTTTAATGAGAGTTCCGGAAACAAACTAAAGGGTTTCATTGGCTAGAATAGAATTTTTATAATAAAAATTCGCTTACTCGCCTAAATTTTATTTTTTTTTTACCTTTTTCGAATTGCCAAAATAAATTTTTAGTTCCAAGTAGTCTTTGATATTGCAGGAATTACCTATATTTGCATAATACTATGTTTTAAAATTAAATTAAGACAAAAATCCTCATTAGGAAACTAACATAATTTAAATTAACAATGAAAACAAGATTAATTGCACTCATTACCCTGGTTTGTATTCTTGGAGCATGTAATGGCGATAAAAAAACAGGCAAAACCAATAAAGTTGCTCAAGGCGATGTATTTTATGGAGGAGTATTCAGAATAAATGAAGTAGAAGACTTCAGGAATCTTTTTCCATTAAACGTTACCGAAGTAACCTCACATAGAATAACAAACCAAATATATGAGGGATTAGTAAAGCTTTCTCAAAAGGACCTTTCAATACTTCCAAGTCTTGCAGAGAGGTGGGAAATAAATGAGGATGCAACGTCCTTTACATTTTATTTGCGCAAAGGGGTTAAATACCATGATGATCCTGCTTTTGAAAATGGCATAGGGAGAGAGGTTACAGCAAAAGATTTCAAGTATTGCTTTAACTTATTGTGTACTGATTTTGGTGAGAATCAAGGTTTTTGGGTATTTAAGGATCGTGTAATAGGCGCCACAGAATATTATAATTCAACAACAGCTAAAGCACCATTAAAAGATGGTGTAGAAGGTGTTAAGGTAATTGATGATTACACTTTACAAATAGATTTAAAATATCCTTTTTCAGGATTTTTAAATATTTTATCCACACCCTTTACATGGGCATTCCCGCAGGAAGTTTTCGAAAAATATGGTGTTGAAATGCGCTCACATGCTGTAGGAACTGGAGCATTTATGGTTAAAAACATCAAAGAAGGCCAGGCTATTGTTCTTGAAAGGAACCCTGATTATTGGGATATAGATGAATTTGGCAATCAATTGCCTTATCTTGATGCTCTAAAATTCACTTTTCTTAAAGAAAAGAAATCTGAACTACTTGAATTTAAAAAGGGTAATTTGGAAATGGTGTATCGCCTTCCTCTTGAAATGATTAAAGATGTAACCTCAGAACTTGAAAATGCAAAAGAAGGAAACATATCTTTTGAATTGCAAAACATTGCCGCTCAAAGCACTTTTTATTATGGATTCCAGAATCAGGGCAAAATATTTGACAATAAAAATCTTCGCCTTGCTTTTAATTATGCTATCGATAGAGAGTCAATTGTAAATTACACTTTACAGGGTGAAGGAGTACCGGGAAATTATGGTATTGTTCCACCTGCTTATAAAAGCTATGAATCTTCAAAATTAGTGGGTTATACTTTTGATCCTGAAAAAGCAAGAAAATATATGGCTGCAGCAGGATATCCAAATGGAAAAGGTTTTCCAAAAATAACCCTACAAATAAACAGTGGTGGCGGTGATAGGAATGTTCAAACTGCAGAAGTAATTCAAAAAATGCTTAATGCAAATTTAAATATTGAAGTGAAAATTGATGTTATGCCATTTGCACAACATTTGGATGCACTTGAGACAGGAAAAGCGGACTTCTGGAGAACTGCCTGGATTGCTGATTATCCAGATCCTGAAAACTTTCTAAATTTATTGTACGGAGGGCATATTCCAAATACTATGGCTGAAAAATCATACATTAATTCTGTAAGGTATGTAAGTCCTGTTTTTGATTCTCTTTTTAAGGCAGGGTTAAGGGAAGTTGATCTGAAAAAAAGAAATGAACTGTATTTAATGGCTGAGCAGGTTGCTATTGATGATGCTGCCATTATGCCTATTTTTTATGACGAAAATACTAGGCTTATTCAGGTATATGTAAAAAATTTCCCTATAAACTCAATGGAGCTTCGTGACTTTTCAAAAGTTTATATTGATCCGAATTTAATGGAAAAGAAATAAAACCATTGTGATATTTTCCAATAAAAAAAGCGGCTATTGGCCGCTTTTTTTATTGGAAAAATCATCCTACAATTCATACTCCCCTACCAATTCTTTTTCCTGTAACTGTTTCAATGTTTGAATGCTATCATCAATTGATTCGGTAAAAACAGTAATCAATTGTTTTTTTCTGGCATTTTCAACTGCATATTTAATGGCTTCCGATTCACTTGAAATAATTCGAACAGGCACCTTCTTTTTAGATTTTCTGATTCCTTCTAACAATAAATCATGGATTTCTTTTTCTTGCCTCCCTCTTAAATTTTTATCACTTCGGATAATGATTTCGTCAAATATGTGGGCTGTTTTTTCACCGATACTAATTATTTGAGCATCTGGTCGATCACCAGGTGCAGCGATAATACCTGTTTTGAAAACTCCGGTGTAATTATTTACAAATTTTCCAATGGCATCAATTCCAGCTGGATTATGGGCATAATCAACAAGCACTTCAAACTCATTAAATTTAAAAAAATTCATTCTTCCCGGTGTTTTATCTGGAGAGGGATAAAATGACATCAAAGCATTTTTAATTATATCGGTATCAAATCCGCTTACATATCCGAACAGAACAACCGGAAGGGTATTTTGAACCATAAATTCTGCTTTTCCCCCAAAAGTAGCCGGAATATCATTAACCTCTTCAATTTGCATTTTTAAATCGCCATTATAAACCACTATAACACCATTTTCAACAACAGCAGCCACTCCATTTTTACTGACATGGTCTTTTATCCTCTTGCTTTCGGGATCCATACTGAATAAAGCAACTTTGCAATTCAAATTCTCAGCCATTTCAAAGACCAAATCATCATCCGCATTTAACACAGCATAACCAGTTGAAACCACAGTACGGGCAACAACCGCCTTTACCTGCGCTAGATCTTCAAGTGTTTCGATATCATCCACTCCTAAATGATCTTCAGTAATATTGGTAACAACTCCTACATCGCAGTTATTAAATGCAAGACCTGAACGAAGAATTCCCCCTCTTGCACATTCAAGTACAGCGAACTCGACATTGGGGTCGGTTAATATTAATTGAGAGCTTGCAGGGCCAGAACAATCACCTTTGGAAATAATCACATCATTTATATAAATGCCTTCTGTTGTAGTATATCCTACATTATAACCTGCAACTTTAACCAAATGTGCAATCATTCGTGTTACTGTTGTTTTGCCATTGGTACCAGTAATTGCTGCGATAGGAATTTTAAATTGCTTTTCACTTGGAAACATCATATCCATAATTGCACCAACAACATTTCTTGATTTCCCCATTGAAGGCATTAAATGCATTTTTATTCCCGGAGAAGCATTCACTTCAAGTATTGCTGTATTGTTTTGGTAAAAAGGAACTGACAAATCAGGGGAAATTAAATCTATACCGCATATATCCAACCCAACAATCCTTGCGATTCTCTCTGCCAAAAACCTGTTATGAGGATGAATTTCATCAGTTACATCGTAAGGAACAGCTCCCGCACTAACATTTGCAATTTCCTTCACATAAACTATTTCTCCTCGTTTTAATACCGATTGAAGTGTCAGTCCTTTCTTTTTTAAAATATTCATTGTAACCTCATCAATCTGAATTGGAGTAAGAACGTTTCCTTCATTAACTGCTCTGGCCGGATCACTGTTTACATCACTTATTAACTCCTTAATAGTTGATAGCCCATCTCCAGTTATAGAAGCTGCAATTCGTTTTGTAGCGGCAGAGAACTTATAATTAATTACAAGTAATCTGTAATCAAAACCCTTAATAAATTTTTCAACAATAATATCCTGAGCCACCTCCTTAGCAATGTGATAAGCATCAATAACCTGATTTTTTGTATTCAGGTTAAGGCTAATTCCTTTGCCATGATTTCCATCAAGAGGTTTAACAACTATAGGAAATCCAACTTTATTTATTGCATAATCAACTTCATCCTCAAATTCAATGATAACACCAAAAGAAACAGGAATTTTTGCTTTCTCCAGTACCATTTTGGTCAGATCTTTATCTCCCGTAACATCTACTCCCATGAAACTAGTTGAACTGGTGAGCACTCCATTTATTTTTTTCTGATTTACTCCATATCCAAAAACTGTTTCCCTTGAATAAAAACCTTTTGTATAAGGGATTCCTCTTATATCTGCTTCCTTTAAAATAGCTTCAGTACTCATACTGGGAGCATATTTTCTCTTGAGTGCTTTTAAAAATTTAATTTCCTTATTGATGTCAAATTCCTCATCATTTATTACAGCAGAGCAAATATCAACAGCAGATAAAACGGCTTCTATTCCAACATTTTCAACTGTATAAGCCACAACAATATTAAATACATTTTTCTTTGAAGTGGTATATAC
Source organism: Bacteroidota bacterium (assembly GCA_013696965.1). Classification (NCBI taxonomy): domain Bacteria; kingdom Pseudomonadati; phylum Bacteroidota; species Bacteroidota bacterium. Next base: position 115,717 of record JACCXN010000009.1, read on the forward strand.
TCTTCCGTAATCACTAGGCAGACCAACCAATCGTTGCAATTCCCGTGCAAGGTATTCCACAACATTAGGAATAGTGGTACCCGATTTTAAGGATCTTAAGAAATCGTTTTCAAACTCAAAATCTTTTTCATTGGCTTTTGAAACAAGAATTTTGGCCATTTTTCTTTCGAAATCCTTTATTTTGTTTGTGTGGCTATGAATGGTTTCTAAATCGAGTTTAGATACAATGAGATTTTCATTAGAAATTGACCAGTAATTAGGCCCCCTCATAACTTTTGTAGATATAACTTTCATTTATTTATAATTGGTTGAATAAACATTCTTGTTAAAAATCATTTCTTGTATTTGCCGTATCCCTGGGGCCCTTGCTCTCCCTTATCAATCTTATTATTAAACCCATGAGCTCCCTGGGCATCACTTTCACCATCCTCCTGTTCAAAGTATTTTGTTTTTTTTGCTTTTTTTTTACTATCGGTTCCAGCTCTATCGGGTGGAATTTTCGATTTTGCTTTTTTACCTTTATCTGGAGTCTGGAGTGCTATGTCTCTTTCCTTATCCTCATTTTCCTTTTTATTTTTCATTATTTCCCTGGTTTCCTTGTTAAATTATTCTAGAAATAGATTTTAGATTAGCTCCAACAAATCTTATAAAAGATCTTTACTTCAAAATTTTAAGCCATTCTTACTGCTGTATTGCAACAATTTCACTATTAACAATAACCAGCTGATTAAAAGGCCATTAAAATTAATGTTGTAGTTTAAAATATGCTTAAAAATCGGCACTTATAATTCAAACGGGGAATTATTTTCACGCATTTGGGGCAAAAATGTGTAGAAATTGGGGCAATGAAAATAATTCCCCCATTTGTGGAATTATTTTCCTAAAAAACAATTCCATTTTAATTAATTCATTTTTCATTTCCTTGTCAGGGCATTAATACGAAAGGAAATATTTTCAAAAAGAAAAAAACAAAAAGATGGCAGGGATTTTTATAAAAAGAGCAATAAATAAATTATTAATCTTAAAATAAAGCGCTATTATGAAAAAAATGAAAACTTTACAGGATCTGTTTGTAGAACAGTTAAGAGACATGTATTATGCTGAAAAACAATTGCTAAAGGCTATTCCAAAAATGGTTAAAAAAGCAAGTTCTGAAACTTTAAAAAGCGCTCTTGAAAACCATCTTCAGGAAACAGAAAACCAAGTAGAAAGGCTTGATCAAGTTTTCGAAAAATTAGAAATGACAGCAAGGGGAAAAACTTGTCCTGCAATGGATGGAATTATTGAAGAGGCAAAAGAATTAATGAACGAAGATGCAGAACCAACTGTTATGGATGCTGGAATAATTGCTGCTACGCAAAAAGTTGAACATTATGAAATAGCCACTTATGGCACACTAAGAACTTTTGCTGACACTTTAGGTTATACTAATATTTCAAAGCTTTTGCAAGCAACATTGGATGAAGAATTAGCAACGGACAAAAAGCTGACGAAAATTGCCCAAACAATTAATGTAGAAGCAATGGAGCCTGCATCAAGCACAGGAACAGGAACGGGAAAAAAACATTAAATAAAAATTAAAGAATCAAAAGGGCGGTAGTAGTACTTTAAGCCCTTTTGATTTGTTTTATGCAGTTTCACTTATATGTTTAATCAACATTCGTTTAGCAATAGGAAGAAACGTTTCATTTAATGGAATTTCCAAATCAGTTTCCATGGCATATGTAGCGGGATTTAGCAAATCCCTTTTCTTGCGTATTAAATCAGATTTAATAAATTCAAAAGTAGTACTGAAATTTCTTTTATAGGTTTCAATGAAGATTGTATGAAGTCCTCTGTATTTATCTTCAGATGCTTCAAAAATAGTTGTTCTGTATTCATAAACATAGGTTTTTTTATTGATCCCATTATTAAGTAACATATACCCGTAATCGGCATTTAAGGGCACAACACCAATGGAAGAAATGGTGGTATTGTTTTCAATAAGGTCAAATATTTTTTTTCCCTCATTTAAATAATATTCGAATTTTGGGATGGAGAAATTGATAATTTGTTCCAGTTCTTCGAATAAATCAGAGTCTTTAATTATTTTTTCATATTCCATATCAAAAGATTCAAGGTCTATTTTTTGAAGCTTACTTGGAAATGCGTCTGATATTAATTTTTTATTTTCTTTAACTGACATTATATTTTTGTAATGATCGATAATTTCCGAAAAACAAGGATAAAGCAGGTTTTGTTCGAAGCTGTTACTTACATCGCTCAAATAAGCCAGCAAAACATATTTTTTGTATTCAAAATCTATGTGCTTTTCTGTAAGCCAGTTTTTGCTAAGTTGTTTCATTGGAGCGGGTGTTGGTGTTTTCATAAAACGGTATTTTTCCTTAGAGGTTTCAATTTTAATACCATAATTTTAGTTTCAAGTGCCAATAAAATCAAATAATGTTATCTTTGAAGCGTTAATAAAAAATATTATAAAAACAGAACTTTCAAAATGAAAAAACATTTTCTTCCCGCCTTACTTATTGCTTCACTCCTTTTTTCTTGTGTTCCGGCCCGCAAATTTGAAGAAACAAAAAACAAATACACAAAATGTGAAGAGGAAGCCAATCAAATGAAATTATCAAATATTGAATTTGAAACTCAGCTTACAGAAAATAAAGCCTTAATGAGGGAACTAACTAAGAAAGTAGACAATTTGGAACGTGATACTGTAAATGGAGGAAATTCCTATCGCCAACTTACCAGGAATTACGATAAGTTAGGAGAAACCTATGAATTATTGCTTCAAAAAAACAAAGAACTCTTATCGGGAAGTGCCGCTGAAACAACAAAACTTACAGGCCAATTGCAACTTACACAAACCCAACTTCAGCAAAAAGAAGATGCATTGAAAATAATGGAGCGTGAGTTGGAACTAAAGAAAAGCAACCTGGAGGAATTAAACAAAGAATTAACAAAGCGCGAGGCCAAGGTTAATGAACTTGAGGCCATATTGAAGAAAAAGGATGAGGCTGTAAATGAACTTAAAAGGAAAGTTTCTGCCGCTTTGCTTGGTTTTGAAGGACAAGGCTTAACAGTTGAGCAGAAAAACGGAAAAGTATATGTATCACTTGATGAGCAATTGTTATTTACATCAGGAAGCACAAAAGTTGAGGCAAAAGGTGTAGAACCTTTAAAAAAACTTGCCAAAGTACTTGAACAAAATGAGGATATAAACGTTTTAATTGAAGGCCATACTGATGATGTTCCAATGTCTGGTTCGGGTGCAATAAAAGACAATTGGGATTTGAGTGTAATACGAGCTACTTCAATATTAAAAATCATTCTAACAAACAGCAAGGTTGACCCATCACGATTAACTGCGGCTGGAAGAGGAGAACATATGCCAATTGATTCTTCCAAAACTGCAGAAGCAAGAAAGAAAAACCGTAGGAGTGAAATAATACTTACTCCGAAACTTGATGCTCTTTTCCAATTGTTGGAAAACAATTAAGAAGTAAAATACTTATATTGGCTCTTGAAACCTTTTCTTAAATAAATTCCTTAAAATTAAAAAATCATGAAAACATTATTTGTTCGAATACCGGTATTAATTTTATTTTTATTTGTAAGTATTTCCATAGCTCAAAAAAACAAGCAAGCCCTGCCTGTTGCTCCACAAATGCCTGTGAACGAGGAAAGCAAATTAATTTCCTATTCAGCAGTTGTGGAATTGAAAGCAGCTCCTGATGAATTGTATAAAAGAGGAATTAATTTTTTCAGCTCCAATTACAAAAACACGGCAGATGTGTTAAAAAAACAGGATGAAGCAAATGGTGAGATTGAAGGGGTTGCACGTTTTAAAATTCGCAACCCTGCCGATAAAGATGGTGTTGAATCTGAAGCAGGAATGGTTTCCTATTCTATAAATTTGAAATTAAAGGATGGCAAGTATAAATACGAGTTTACTAAAATAAACTGGAAACAGACCTCTTATTATGGAATTGAAAAATGGATGGATAAAAGTTCTCCTAGTTACAAATCTAATTATGATTATTATTTAATTCAGGTTGATGAACAAATCAAAAAACTAGTTGAAGAATTAACAAAAGCAATGCAAAAGCCTTCAGTACAGTCTAAAAAAGCTGATTGGTAAAAAATCAATTGATCTGGTTAAAGGGCTAGATTAATTTTTTCACAGAAGACTTATCAGTCAAAGAAAAATTTTCCAAATCCGGGTTTTGAATTAAGTTCAATCCCGGATTTTTTCCTTTTTCAAGTGAGCCCAAAGTTTTAAAACCTAAAAAATCAGCACCGTTTAAAGTAGCCCATTTTATCATTTCATCTAAAGGTATCTCTGGGAAACTCTTTGAAATGGTTTTTATCTCATTCAATATAGACAATGAACCATTTGAGGCAAGACTATCGGTTCCAAGAGTTAATCTTAGCCCTGCTTTAATAAATTTATCTATTGGGGGCAATTTGCCTTCTATATACATATTGGCTCCAGGGCATAAGCACCACCAGACCATTTTGCTGTAATTGTTAACCCATTTCAAATCTTGCTCTGCTGTAAAAGTATTGTGCACCAATAGTATTTTATTGCAAACCGGAAGCTGAACAAGTACGGTAGGAAGAGAATTAAATCCAGAGGGTTTCCATTGGCTAAAATCCAGTGAAAACATTTCCAGCATTTCCCTTATTTTTCCCTTACCTGTTAAAAACAATAGATTTTCATCCTCAGATTCCTGGTTATGCATGGACAACAATCCGTTTTCCAAATAACAGCTATCCCCTATTTTCTTAAATAACTTCTCAGAAACTGAATAGGGTGCATGTGGTACAATAGAGGCACATGCATTAAATTTATTATTTCCCAGTTGATAATACTCCTGTTTTAACGAATGTGCCTGCTTAAAAATAAGATCTGCTTTTTCAGAATCAAATCCAAATACTTCTATAAATGTATGATAAAGGATGCTGCTGTTTGATTTTAATTTAAAGGAATGGTTGGAGTTGGAGACATCACCTACTGCCACAATTCCTTCCCTTATCATTTCTTCTTCTGCAGTTTTTATGGCAAGCTGAATAAAATCATCAGCTTGATTTCTTTTTTGTTGAAGTTCCCGAACAAAAGCAGGAAGCCCTAAAGATGGTGTAATCTTGTTTTTAAGATGAGATAATTCAAGATGGCAATGTGTATTAATAAAGCCAGGACATATTATTCCCTCATGCTTTTCAACTCCCTCAATGGAATAACCTTTAGCTTGAGGGGATATCACATCTAAAATAGTCCCGTCATCGTGAATTATTACAACTCCATTTTCAATTGGAGAGGAAGAAACAGGCAGAATATAATTGGCTGAGAACTTACGCATTCATTAATATTATCTACAATAGACAAAGATAATCACTGTTATGATGATATGTACCGTGCAAATTTATAATTTTGTATTTAATGATACCCACAAAAACAACAGATATAAGAGCTTTGACTCTGGAAATGCTTGAGGTTTTTTTTATTTCTAATGAAGAAAAAAAATTTCGTGCAAAACAGGTATATGAATGGCTTTGGAAAAAATCAGCCAGAAGTTTTGATGAAATGACTAACCTTTCAAAGGAAATCAGGGAGCTTCTTAAAGCTAATTTTGTAATTCAGGCTGTTAATGTTGATGAACAACAAAAAAGCAAGGATGGTACAATTAAGAATGCATTCAAATTATTTGATGGAAATGTGGTGGAGGGAGTATTAATTCCTACAAAAAACAGAATGACCGCTTGTATTTCATCCCAGGTAGGATGTAGTTTGACTTGTAAATTCTGTGCAACGGGCAGACTTGATAGATTAAGAAATCTTAATGCTGATGAAATATATGATCAGGTAGTTTTAATACGAAATCAAGCTGAGGAAAATTACAATTTGCCCCTTACCAATATTGTTTATATGGGAATGGGGGAACCCTTGCTAAATTACAGGAATGTACTTGAATCAGTAGAGAAAATCACTTCTCCTGAGGGTTTGAATATATCGGCACAACGCATTACTATTTCAACAGCTGGTATAGCTAAAATGATTAAAAAATTAGGTGATGATCAGGTTAAATTTAATCTTGCACTTTCCCTTCATGCTGCAAATGATGAAAAGCGTAGCAAAATTATGCCTATAAATGAGCAAAATTCTATTGATGCACTTGCTGAAGCCCTCAAATATTTTTATGAAAAAACCAATACTCGTGTTACTTATGAGTATATAATTTTTAAGGATTTTAATGATACTTTACAAGATGCCAGGGAACTTGCAGCGTTTTGTAAACACATTCCCTGTAAAGTGAATATTATTGAGTACAATAGTATTGATGATGGAGAATTTCAACAGACAACTGACTCCAGGTTGAAATCATTTGTTGAGTACCTTGAAAAACACAGGGTAATTGTAAATGTTCGCAGAAGCCGCGGAAAGGATATAGATGCGGCATGTGGCCAACTGGCCAATAAAAACACTGCCGTTAAAAAGTAATTGTTTAATATTATCTCAATAATATAATTTCGATAGCTTTATTAAAAATAAGAAGTACATAATTACGTTTAAAAATTGCATTAAAAAGCTTGCTATTAGTGCTTTTTAATGCGGACGAAATTAAAACTCTCATTTCAAATGAAAACTACCCTCCTTCCTATTGTTCTTTTTTTAATTTGTTTTGGGGCATTTTCTCAAGATGTTAAAGTAAAATGGGGACAAGATTACAAAATCCCAAAAAAATCATTTATAAAAAAAATAATTGGGGAGGATGAAAAAGGTTTTTATTTGCTTCGAAACCAAGGACAAACAAGGTCAAAAGAAGGGGAATTGTTTTTAGAAAGGTATTCCAACGATAATGTAAGCTTGCAAAGTTCGAACATGATTCTTGTTCCTAAAATTAAGGGTGAAAGTGTAAAATACGAGCAGCTTTTTTACATCAATGAAAAGCTCTTATTATTTACTTCTTTTTATGATAAGGAAGCTGGAACAAATACAGTTTATGCCCAATATTTAGATGAGATTGGTAGAGGAGTATCTGAATTAATCCGAATTAATGAAATACATACCCTTCAAAAAAAGAATACAGGAAGTTTTGAGATTGTACTTTCTGAAGATAATTCAAAGATTCTTGTTTGTAGCAATGAGCCTTTTGAGAATTATGCCAATGAAAAAATAGCGTATACTGTTTTAGATGTTGATTTAAATAAAATTTGGTCAACAGAACTGGAAATGCCCTATTCAGGAAGGGAGTTAAGTATTACAAATCATATAGTTGATAATTTTGGAAATGCTCATATGCTTGCCAAGGTTAACATGAAACCCGAGAAAGCCGAAAAAAAGCAGGCAGATTATTTTTACACTATTCTTTCCTATTTTTATTCAGATGATATTGTAAAAGAGTATGAGGTAAGTATTAAGGATAAATCCGTTTCAGATATAGCATTCAAATTGAGTGGTTCGGGAGAATTAGTGGCAGCAGGCTTTTACTCAAATACAACAAAGGGCCAATCTAATTCCAATACTAATTTCGGTTTTTCCAGTGTATCCTACCAGGAGCAAAAGAGCCTGATTGCCGGTTCCTTTTATTTAAAAATTGACCTTTCAACCCAAAAAGTAACCGCAAGGGGCATAAAAGAGTTTGACAGAAGTTTTTTGGGAGAATTTATGAATGAGCGGAGCATTGATAAGGGCAAAGAACTTTTCAGTTACCTTATTGATCATTTTGTAATAAGAGAAGATGGTGGAGCTATTTTGGCGGGAGAACAGTATTATTCTACCATGGTATGTAATTATGATCCCAGAACAGGGATTCGCAATTGCAATTACCATTATTATTTCAATGATATTGTAATTGTGAATATAAATCCTGACGGATCCATTGCCTGGACAAGGAAAATTCCCAAAAAACAACATTCCATAAATGATCATGGTTTTTACTCCTCCTATATATTTGCTTACGACAATTCAACAATTTCTATTGTTTTTAATGATCATATAAGAAACATAGTACCTGAGAAAGGGAAAAACATAAAGTACATGAATAATCCAAGAAAGGCTGTTGTAGCACTTGTTACTGTTGATGAATCTGGGAAAGTAAAAAAATCCCCGTTGTTTGCTGCAAGGGATCAAAAAGTTATTGTAAGGCCTAAAGTGTTTTCTCAAGTAAAAATTGATCAGGCAATTATTTATGGCCAAAAGAAAAACACCTATAAAATGGGTAAAATGACCTTTTTGTCATCCAAAAATGCAAATGAAGAAAAAAAGCAGAGCGGATACCTGGAAAATCGAAATTCAGAGGATGGTGATTGACATAATTAAGTTAATTTTGCAAGGAAATTAAAAAACAGAATCTGCCTACTCATTTCATGCTGAATTTAAAAGAAATAAAAGCTCCCATTGCAAGCGAAATGTCTGAATTTGAAATAAAATTCAAAGACTCAATGAAAAGCTCAGTTCCTTTGCTGGATAAAATTACCCATTACATAGTAAAGCGCAAAGGCAAACAAATGAGACCTATGTTTGTTTTTTTATCGGCAAAGCTTTGTGGGGGAATTAATGATTCATCTTTCAGGGCAGCCTCTTTGATTGAATTATTGCACACTGCTACTCTTGTTCATGATGATGTTGTGGATGATGCCAATATGCGAAGGGGTTTTTTCTCAATAAATGCCTTATGGAAAAACAAGATTGCAGTTTTAGTGGGAGATTTCCTTTTGTCTAAAGGCTTGTTGTTATCCGTTGACAACAACGACTTCAGACTTTTAGGGATTGTAGCTAATGCAGTGAGGGAAATGAGCGAAGGCGAACTTTTGCAAATAGAAAAAGCAAGGAAATTGGATATTCAAGAGCCTGTTTATTTTGAGATAATACGGCAAAAAACAGCTTCTCTTATTGCATCATGTTGCGCCTGTGGTGCTGCCTCTGCCGGTGCTGATGAAAAAACGATAAAGCTAATGAATGATTTTGGTGAAAATACCGGAATAGCTTTTCAAATAAAAGATGATCTCTTTGACTATGGAAATGGTGAGAATACCGGAAAACCATCTGGCATTGACATTAAAGAGAAAAAAATGACACTCCCCTTGATTTTTGCCTTAAGCAAGGCTTCCTCTGAAGACAAAAAAAGGATAATCAATATTATTAAAAATCACAATGAGGATCCAATTCGGGTTGCCGAAGTGATTAATTACGTTTTAAAGAGCGGAGGAATTGAATATGCACGTGAAAAAATGAACGAGTACAAAGCAAAAGCATTGCAGCTGCTAAACGAAATGAATGACTGCCAGGCAAGAACTTCCCTTGAACAACTCGTACGGTATACAACTGAACGTGACAGATAATTAAAAAGATGAAAAAACTGCTCATTTTACTTATTCCTTTTTTATTGGTCTTTTTTTCATGCAATCAATCGCAAATTGCTGAAGAAAGAAATGAAACACCACTTGAAACTTCTCCTGAATTAAAAACAGAGGTTATTAAATCAGGTGAGATGGCATTGCATAAAACATTTTATAAAAACGGACAGCTTAGAATACAGGGAAATATGCTCAATGGAAAAAGAGAAGGCAAATGGGTTTCTTTTTATGAAGATGGAATGCCCTGGAGTGAGACTTGGTTTGATAAAGGAAGAAAACATGGGAGCACCACTACATGGAATTCTGACGGAAAAAAGTATTATGAAGGCCATTTTGAAAACAATAAGGAATCAGGAAAATGGACTTATTGGGATGAAAACGGTAGTGTAATTAAAGAGGTTGAATATTAGGATCTTCCCTCTTTTTCAGGTTTTTGTGGTAATTGATTTCTTTAAAAACATTTAGAGCGTTGCGGGCTCTTTTTTTTATGATCAAAAATCCATTTCCACCATTACCGGACAATGATCAGAGTGAATAGCATCAGGTAAAATATAAGAACTTTTAAGTTTATCTTTTAAATTTTCAGTTACCAAATGGTAATCAATGCGCCATCCCAAATTTTTGACTCTGGCATTTGCTCTATAACTCCACCAGGTGTATTGATGAGCATCTGTATTAAAATGCCTAAAGGAATCCAAAAAACCAGAATTGATAAATCCATCAAACCAAGCTCTTTCTTCAGGAAGAAAGCCAGAAGTTTTTGCATTGCTTTTTGGATTATGTATATCAATATGTTTATGGCAAATATTGTAATCTCCGCAAATAATTAATTTAGGCCTGGTAATCTTTAGCTTTTCAATGTATTCAGAAAAATCTTCAAGCCATTCCATTTTAAAAGCTTGTCTTAAATCACCACTTGATCCTGAAGGCATATAAACACTCAATACAGAAACATCGCCAAAGTCAGTCCTTAAAACCCTTCCTTCGCAATCGTATTTGTCAATTCCACATCCAATTTCCACATGTGAAGGTTGTATTTTGCTCAGTATTGCAACGCCACTATACCCTTTTTTAATAGCAGGATTCCAAAAGCAATGATAGCCTAATTTTATAAAAGGTTCCAAATCAAATTGTGATGGACTTGCTTTTATTTCTTGCAGGCATACAATATCCGGGTTAACTGATTTTAACCAATCAAGCCATCCTTTGTTAATTGCGGCTCTTATTCCGTTTACATTGTAAGATATTATTTTAGGCATTTTAGCGTTGTCTTGTAAATTAATCAGAAACAGCTGCAAATATACTTAAAATGACAAATATTGAACCGGGCAGCTTTTATTCTTTATTTCAGTATAATGGGTTTATCCCTGGTTTTTTATACTTTCACTTTAAAAAAAACGATAAATTTCAATGGTTATTCATTGTGAAGGTAAATTTCATTAAATTCTTCTCTTTTTATATAGAAAAATCATTTTGGCAGTGTGTTTTTGATATTAATAAATGCAAGGTGAAACAAAAAGAATTGTAAGCTTTTAGCATCGCTTTTCTTTCAATATAGAATTTATTAAAGAATGTATTTCAATTATTGAAACCATACAGGAAAATACTCGTTTTGCTGTGCATTTTAAATGCCGGAATTGGTGGTTATGCCCAAACAGGGAATAACCTTCGGGAAAAGCATTTAATTCCTTCAATTACGGATACTATTAAACTGGATTCCCTTTCCATAATTTCCGGTTCAGAAATAATTTATCTTTCTGATGGCACTATTGCCGATTCCCTTTTTTATGGGATCGATTATTTTTCCGCTTCACTCTATTTTAAGCAAGAATATTCGGATACCATTAAACTACTCTATAGGGTTTTTCCTTATGATTTTAAAAAAACTTTTCAAAACAAAGATTTTGGAAAACTTGAACCCGATGAAACAGGAGCCATAAATCCATTTTCCTACATCTATGATGAGCATAACAATGAAAATGATATTTTTAAACTTGAAGGCTTAAACAAAAACGGAAGTATTTCAAGAGGAGTAACAATGGGAAATAATCAGGATCTTGCTGTTAATTCAAACATGAATTTGCAATTATCGGGTAAAATTAATGAAGAGGTAAGTATACTGGCTGCAATTACGGATAATAATATTCCAATTCAACCTGATGGAAACACCCAGCAATTGCAGGATTTCGACCAGGTTTACATACAGGTTTTTAATGAACGTACGAAATTAACTGCAGGAGATTTCCAACTTATCCGTCCCCCTGGTTATTTTATGAATTATTATAAAAGGGCACAGGGAGGACATTTTTCAACTTCTGTGGATACAGGAAAAGAAAAAAAAGGAATTTATAAAATTTCTGCAGCAGCAGCTGTTTCCAGGGGAAAGTTTGCACGCAATCAAATAACCGGAATAGAAGGAATTCAAGGTCCATACCGTTTAAAAGGCAATGAAAACGAAACATTCATTATCGCCCTCTCTGGAACTGAAAATGTTTTTATAGATGGCCAACTTCTCAAACGTGGACAGGAGTACGATTACATTATTGATTACAATACAGCTGAAATAACTTTTACAGCCAATAAACTGATTACAAAAGACAAAAGAATTGTAGTGGAATTCCAGTATTCTGACCGTAATTATGCCCGTTCATTGTTTTTTGTGGGAAACGAATTTGAAACTGACCGCTTAAAAGCAAGATTAAATATTTATTCTGAGCAGGATGCTAAAAACCAGCCTCTAATGCAGGAACTTGACCCTCAGAAACAACAATTAATGGCAAGCATTGGGGATAGTATTCATAAGGCCCTTTATACAAATGTAGACAGTGTAGGCTTTACACCTGATCAGATTTTATATCAATTGAAAGACAGCCTTGTGCAGGGTGCTTTTTTTGATTCGGTATTTGTATATTCCACCAATCCAGAAAATGCATTTTATCGTCTGGGATTCTCTATTGTAGGGCAAGGCATGGGGAATTATGTGCAAAAAAGCAGCACTGCAAATGGTAAAGTATTTGAATGGATAGCCCCTGTAAACGGCATAAGGCAAGGTTCCTATGAACCAATAACAATTCTTGTGACTCCAAAAAAAACCCAGATGATTACTTTTGGAGGGGAATATAAAATTACAAAAAACACATTGGGAAATTTTGAAATTGCAGTGAGCAATAATGACATAAATACTTTTTCCTCTTATGATACACAAGACAACACGGATCTAGCTTTTCGTGTTGGTATAATAAACAATAAACCATTAAATCCTTTATCGGAAAAAGGCTGGACTTTATCCACCCTTGCAAATTATGAACAGGTGAATGCTAATTTTACCCGTATAGAACGTTTTAGACCTGTTGAATTTGAAAGAGACTGGAATATATTGAATCAGTCTTTTAATGAATCACAACATATTTCAACCGCAGGAGTAGGCCTTGGCAAAAAAAATGTTGGTAGCTTTAACTACCAATTAAGTTCATTTAATACAAAAAGTGAATATACTGCCCTTAAAAATATTTTAAATGCTGATTTCACCCACAGGAATTATGCTTTTAACCTTGCGGGAAGTTACCTGATGACTGAAGGATTTAAAAGCAGTTCAGAATTTTTCAGGCATAGAGCAAGTATTGAAAAAAGGATGAAATACATTACAGTGGGTCTTTGGGAAGATTATGAAAGCAACCTGATTAAACCCATTGAGGCTGAAACATTGCTAGTTTCCAGTTACCAGTATTTTGAATGGGAGACTTTTATTTCCAATGCTGACACAGCAGTTAATAAATATACCCTTCGGTATAGGCAAAGAATAGATCAAGTGCCTTTTGAAAATACTCTTAATCGTTCAACATTTGGCGAGAGCATTACCTTTGATTTTGGGTTAAATAAAAATCCGAATTCTACTTTAAGGGGAAGTTCAACTTACAGGAAACTTTCCATTACCAATGAAAATCTTACTACTGCTAAACCTGAAGAAACAGTACTTGGAAGACTTGAATATTCATTAAGGTTATTGAAAGGAAGCATTACATCCACTACATTTTATGAGGTAGGATCAGGGCTTGAGGTGAAAAAAGAATTTTCATTTATTGAAGTACCTGCCGGACAAGGTGTTTATGCATATATAGGTGATTTAAATTACAATGGAGTTAAGGATTTAGATGAATTTGAAATGGCCCCGCTTCCGGATTTAGCCCGATATATTAAGATTTTTACACCAACCAATGAATTTGTAAGAGTTTATAGCAATCAATTCAATGAAGTACTTAATGTTAATCCTGCATCAATATGGAACAATAAAAAAGGCTTAAGAAAGCAGGCAGCAAAATTTTCCAATCAAACTGCATATCGTATCGATCGAAGAACAGGAACCGATAATGCTATTTCATCATTTAATCCTTTTTTCAATGAAGTTCAGGATACCATGCTCATTACTTTGAATTCTTCGGTAAGAAACACTGTTTTTTTCAACCGAACTGATCCAAAATTCGGTATTGAATACAATTGGCAGGATAACAGAAATAAAAATATATTGGTTAATGGTTTTGATTCCCGCACCAATATTTTTAACAGCTTGCGTTCCAGGTGGAACATAACCAGGATTTATGCCTTAAATATGGCAGCTACAAAGGGAACAAAAACAAGCAGATCGGAATTTCTCAGCAACCGTAATTTTGTAATTAATTACATAGAAATGGAACCCAGGTTTGTTTTTCAGCCAAATACAAATTTAAGGATAAGTATTATTTACAAATACATGGAAAAGAAAAACTTACCTGATTTGGGAGGAGAACGGGCAATTACGCACAACATGGGATCTGAAATCAAATACAGTGTATTGACCAAAGGAAATTTGCTTGTAAATGCGAATTATATTATAAATGAATTTAATGCCTCTGATAATACTTTGTTGTCCTTTGAAATGCTTGAAGGACTTCAAATAGGGCAAAATGTCACCTGGAGTATTTCTTACCAAAGGAATTTATCAGTCAATATGCAATTAAGCCTTACTTATACTGGAAGAACTTCCGAGGCTATCCGCACTATTCACACCGGTGGGGTTCAGGTAAGAGCATTTTTCTAGAAGGTTTAGAAATAAACTTCTGATCAGGTTTTTATTCTTTTTGATTTCATTAATCATTTTTGCTTTGGAGGTTTGGTTAAATGTTATTTATTAACCCTACAAGTATTGTATTTACTTGGTTTCAATTTAAAAACATTTAACCTTTTCATTAAAGGTACTTAACGAAAAACACTTTTGAAATCATTATTTAAATCTTTAACCGCAACAATTTTTATCAGATAAAATTTAATGCAATTAAATTTCTTTTTAAACCCCACAAGAATTCAATAAAACACACGTTGTAACCCTTGTTACACAACGAACACAACGCTACAAGCCTTGATTATTTTAAATAAACAAGGATGCTCTTTAAGCGTAAGAGTTTAATAAAAGCAGTTTCTGGTTCTCTTTAATTATAATTAAAAAATTTCAAATGAGATTAAAGATTGTTCATTTAACTTTAATGGCCTGTGTATTTGCAATTCCTGTTTATAGTCAAAAAGGAAAAGACGGAAACAAAACAATTAACACTCCCAATACAATAGTGAATGAATTTACCACGCTAAATTCAAATGCCAATGCAGGTAGTAATAACCTTGTTGTTGGCGATGTATTACTAAATTCAAATGGTTTATTTTCTGGCCCTTTGGGATATGGGGATTTGTTGATGATAATTCAAATGCAGGGGGCAACCCTTAAAGGAAATGTAAATGATAGCACCTGGGGCTCAATAATTTCTTACAATAATTCGGGCTTATTTGAATTTGTGCAAGTTAACAGCATAATCAATAACAGTACAATCAATTTATCCTGTCCCTTACAAAATAGTTATTCTTCAAATGGAAAAGTTCAGGTAATAAGGGTTCCAAGGTTTTCATCCTTAACACTAAATAATGGTGGAGAATTAACCACACCAACATGGAATGGAGCAACCGGAGGAGTAATGAGTGTGGAGGTTAACGGGCCAACGGCAATTAATTCCGGGGCAAGTATAAATGTAATGGGTCGAGGCTTCAGAGGTGGTGGTATAAACAATACTTCTTCAATACCTGGCCTAGGTGTATATTCCTCTTTTGATGCTAAGGATGGAGGAGAAAAGGGAGAAAGTATTGGAGGATATCAAACAGATTACAATTTAATTGGAGGATATTTTTCCCGTGGTGCTCCAGCTAATGCGGGAGGTGGAGGAAATGCACACAATTCAGGAGGTGGTGGAGGTTCAAATGCCGGTATTCTTGTTGATTATACAGGTAATGGCAACCCTGATATTTCTAATCCAAATTGGATAAATGCATGGAACCTGGAATATCCCGGTTTTTCCAATACAACATCTACTGGTGGTGGCAAAGGCGGGTATACCTATGCTTTAAAGGATGAAGACGCAATTTATACCGGGCCAGGTGAAGTTACCTGGGAAGGAGACAATAGAAAAAATACAGGTGGAAAAGGAGGAAGACCTTTGGATTATTCCACTGGAAGATTATTTCTAGGAGGGGGAGGAGGTTCGGGTGATGCAAACGATGGATGCTCTGGTGCTGCAGGGGCTGGAGGGGGATTAATTTACATGCTTTGCTATGGAACGGTATCTGGAACTGGACAGATAAATGCAAATGGATCCAATGGGGCGAATACATTTGGCCTCGGAAAAGATGCTGCTAGCGGAGCAGGAGGCGGTGGAACTGTAATTTTAAATGCATCAGGTGCAATCAATGGGATTTCAATTGTTGCCAATGGTGGGAATGGAGGAAATCAAGTGTATAACAATCCCAACAATCCTTTTGAGTCGGAAGGACCTGGAGGAGGTGGTGGCGGAGGATATATTGCCATTTCAAATGGGAATATTTCACGTATTGCAAAAGGAGGAAAAAATGGAACAACAAATGCTGCCGGTGTTTCTGAGTTTATACCAAACGGAGCAACAAGCGGGGGAAATGGTTTTGACAATGAAAAGATAATTAATTATAATTACACGATACTCCCTATTAACGATACTGTATGTTCAGGAAATAGTGCTCTTCTTTTTGCAAAACTACAGGGATCGTATCCTTCCGGTACAACAATTTTTTGGTTTGATGCTCCTGTTAATGGACAATTGATTGGCACAGGAAATTCTTTTTCAACCCCTGTTTTAACTCAAACCACAACCTATTATTTAAGTACCTGTCCGGGTTTAGAAAAGGCCACAGTAACCGCTGTGGTAATTCCTGCTCCTGTTGCCAATTTTAAATTACAGGATGTTTGCTTAAATGATCCTGTTTATTTTACTGATTTATCAACTTCTACAGGCGAATCCATTGTTTTTCAGGAATGGGATTTTGGAGATGGATCAAGACTTAACCACAGTAAAAATCCTGTATACACATATAAATCTGCAGGAACTTTCAACGTTACTTTAAATGTTAAAACAAGCAGGGGTTGCAGCAGTTCTTTTTCCCGATTAGTAACAGTTCATCCTTCTCCTGTTGCAGACTTTGCTGCAATACCATTAAAGGCAAGCATATTTGATCCTGTTGTTACCTTTACCAATAAATCAACTGATGCTACATCTTGGATTTGGAACTTTGGAGATGGCTCATCTTTAGAAAATGTATTGCATCCAAAACATCGATTTCCAAGTAATGGCCCAGGAAATTATCTTGTGCAATTGTTTGTTTCTACTGATTATGGTTGCACTGATACAGTTGAAAAATTAATTGAAATAATTCCTGAATTCACCTTTTATGCTCCAAATACTTTCACCCCTGATAACGATGGAATAAATGATAATTTTTTTGGCACTGGAATAGGAATAGTGGATTACGAGATGTGGATATTTGATAGATGGGGAATGCAGGTATTTTATACCAACGACAGGGAAATTACCTGGGATGGAAGGGTGCAAAATGGAAAGACAAACAATGAAATTGCCCAACAAGATGTGTATGTATGGATGGTAAAGTTAAGGGATGTATTTGGAAAAATGCATGAATACAAGGGGCACGTAACTTTGTTAAAGTAGGATAATTGAATTGTTTGGGCACAATTAATTTACGCGCTTATTAGGGAAACTTCCAATACTTAAAAACATCAATTATAAGCGAATGATCAACTAAATGAAGGTTTTTTTTATTTGCAGTGGTGGTCATATTGCACTGAAGCCTTAGAATTACCCAGTTCAACAGATTTCTTATAATCCTCACAAGCCCCTGATTTATCCTCTAGCGCAATTTTAGAAAGGGCGCGATTAAAATATGCAGGTTCATATTCCTTGTTCATTCCAATTACCCTGGTGAAAATCTGAATTGCTTCAGGAAATTGTCTTTGTTGGTATTTCACTGAACCCAAAGAAAAAACAGCGTCAATAAAATCTGGCTTACTTTCTAAAGATTTATTAAAAAAAACATTTGCAGCAGGATAATTTTTTTGGCTGTATCGCACAAGTCCCATATTATAATAGGCTTTCCAGCTACCTGGATCGTGTTGCAATGCTAGCCTAAAATCCTTAACGGCATGCTCTCCTTTACCAAGGGCTTTTTTAGCCAAACCCCTATTGATGTATGTGTTTGGATTCTTCTCATTGCATTTTGCCGCTAAATTGAAATCTTTTATAGCCCCCTTATAATCATGCAGGTTATACTTACACAAACCCCTGTTATAATAGGCGAGTTCAAACTTTTTATCCTCCTTAATGGCATTGGAGAAGCTTATTATGGAATTATGGTAATTTTTCTGATAATAAAGTTCTAAACCTTTATCAAATTGTTCTCGGGAGGAATTCTGGGCAATAAGGGCAACTGCAATAAAACAAAACAGCGCAGTAACAATGGACTTTTTCATTTTAATTTACGTGTTTTTCTATCAAAAAGTAAATATAAACTATTCAAAATAATGAATCAAGAATTCGATGAATAAAGTTAACATTATCACCTCAAATTATTGTTTGAAAGAGAAGTTTGAATTCAATTATTTAGCCAAAAAGAAGCTTAGCTGAAAAAACGAAAAAATATAAATTAATTTATTTAAGCTCGAAATTAACCGATCCTATCTTTGCTTTGTCAGCATAAATATCAGCTACATATAAGCCACTTGGAAGAATTTCCGTCTCCTTAACTGTGAAATAAGCACAACCAGTAATAACTTCATTTTGGTATTCCACATTTCTTTTTGCGCTATATAAGCCTCTAATGCCATCAAAGGAGAACATATAATTATCATCAGCACCTTCTGCCAGAACTTTTCCTTCAGGAGACAAAATTCTTACAAAAACCTCACGAGTACCTTTTTCTGCTATTTTATTTTCTCCAAGAGTAAAGCATACTTTAATTTTTTCGGCTTTTTTGGCGCGGTTAGTCTCCGATTCTTTTCCGCTTGATTTGTAGGTAACCGCAGTACCCACTGCACTAATAGCTGAAAGGATAGAGGCATTTTCCACCCGTTGCACCAAATTTGTTTTCTCTTTATTTAATTCTTCGAATTTGGTTTGCTGTAGGCTTATTTTGGCATAAGCTTGAACATTTTCAGTCTTCAAATTCTGATTTAAAGTATTCAATGAATCAATTGTAACAACGTAATTATGCATGATTTTGCGAAGAGTTTCTGTTTCCTTTTTATACTTATGCATCATGGCAGTATTGCCCTTGTTTTTTTCCACCTCTTTAAGCAATTCCTCGATTTTTTCGCGTTGCATATCCATTTCACCTTGCAAAGTCTGATTGTTTGATTGTAAATTATCGTATTCACTAAGCATATTTTCCAATTCTACAGTTAGTGCATCTTTTTCTTCAGTTACTTCGAGCTTTTCTGTTACCTCAACCTTTACTGCTTTATTTAACTCAATATATTGCCAAACCAAAACCCCACAAAACACTGTAAGCAGGGCAATAATCAGAATTAAGACCTTATTGACATTGGATTTTTTTTGTTCTTGCTGTTTGGTTTCCATAATAGAAAAATGTAATTTAATATAAAGGTAAATATTTTATTTTTTAAACGAAATGGATAAGAAATTCACTGTGTAGTCTTCTTTAATGAACTTAAGTTCTAACTTTTTATTATCTATGTTAAGAGATTTTATTTCCTTAATTTATCCTGATTGCTGCCTGAGTTGTGGCCAAACTTTATTAAAACAGGAGCACCATATATGTACTGTTTGTAGATATAAGCTTCCAAAAACCGGTTTTCATTTTGAAAAAGAAAACATTTTAAGCCAGGTTTTTTGGGGGCGAATTGATTTACATAGTGTAGCTGCTTATTATTATTTTCAAAAAGGCGGAGGAGTACAACATTTGCTTCATGCCATTAAATATTTAGGGGCTACTCAGGCAGCAAAGGAAGTAGGTAAAATGTATGGAGCAGAGTTAAAAGCTTCTCCTTATTTTAAATCTGTTAATATAGTTATCCCAATACCACTTCATCCCACAAAAAAAAAGAAAAGGGGATTCAATCAAAGCGATTTTATTGCAGAGGGAATAGCTGAGGGTTTAAACAGCAACTGGAGCCCGGATATTTTAACACGGGATATAGCAGGAGAAAGTCAAACAAAAAAATCCAGGTTTAACCGTTGGAAAAATGTAGAGGCAGCATTTAATTTAAAGGACATAAATGCAATAGCAGGCAAACATGTTTTAATTGTAGATGATGTAATAACAACAGGAGCAACTATTGAATCAAGTGCCAAATGCATGGCTTGTTTTCCGGATACAAAAATAAGTGTTGCAGCAATAGCTTATGCTCAAAACTGAGTTTTTGCTTTCAATAATGCCTCAGCAAGCAAAAGATCAAAGGATGTTGTTATTTTAATGTTTTCTATATTCCCCGGGCTAAGTGAAATGGGAGTTCCTGCTGCTTCTACAACCGATGCATCATCGGTAAAAGCTGCACGGTAAGGCAAACTATAAGCAGCCTTTAAAACAGAAGCTTTAAAGCATTGGGGTGTTTGAACAATCCTGTATTCATCCCTATTTACGGCCTCGCTTGAATCTTTTGAAACTTTTCTGAGTGAATCAATTAATTCCACAACTGGAACAGCAGCATCTTTTTTTGCTGCTGCTTCAAAACAATTTTGAATAGTAAGGTGACTTACCAAAGGCCTTACTCCATCGTGTATGGCAACAATTGAATCATTATCTTGAATTAGTTGTAATCCGTTAATAACTGAGTGAAAACGGGTATAGCCACCTGAACATACATTGTGAGGTATTTCAAAGCCATAATGCCTGGTCAAGTTTTCCCACTCACTAATTTGATCAGTTGGAAGTACAACAATAATTTGAAGATTATTGTCCCAATCGAAAAATGTTTCAATTGTGTGGAAAAGCAAGGGCTTTTCTCCAAGTAATATAAATTGCTTTGGAATAGCCGATTGCATTCTGCTACCAATTCCAGCTGCAACTATTATTACTGAATTCTTCATAATTAGCCCTTAATTTAGGCCCTTAAATAATTAACATTGCATCTCCGTAAGAGAAAAACTGATATTTTTCTTTAATTGCCTCATCATATGCTCTTTTGATAAGATCATAACCTCCAAAAGCACAAACCATCATATAAAGAGTTGATTCTGAAGTGTGAAAATTAGTGATCATACAATTGGCAATACTGAAATCATAAGGAGGAAAAACGAATTTATTTGTCCAGCCATCAAAGGGCTTTAAATGGCCATCTGAAGAAACGGATGATTCGATAGCCCTCATGGAAGTTGTTCCCACTGCACATACCCTGCGCTTGCTATCAATTCCTTTATTCACAATATTTGCAGCCAAAGCAGGCACAATTGCTTGCTCGGAATCCATTTTGTGTTTTGTAAGATCTTCAACTTCAACAGATCTGAAAGTACCAAGACCAATATGAAGGGTAAGTTCGGCAAAGTTAACTCCTTTTAACTCAAGCCTTTTCATTAATTCACGGCTGAAATGCAAGCCAGCAGTAGGAGCTGCAACAGCACCTTCCTCTTTGGCAAAAACAGTCTGATATCTTTCCTCGTCAGATGCTTCAGCTTCTCTTTTAATATATTTTGGCAAAGGAGTTTGCCCAAGAGAATAAATTGCTTCTTTAAATTCTTCGTATGGCCCGTCAAACAAAAATCGAAGAGTACGGCCTCTTGAAGTAGTATTGTCAATAACCTCTGCTACCAACAAATCATCATCACCAAAATACAATTTGTTTCCAATTCTGATTTTTCTGGCAGGATCAACAAGTACATCCCACAACCTACTTTCGCGATTCAACTCACGCAGAAGGAAAACTTCGATTTTAGCACCTGTTTTTTCCTTATTTCCATATAACCTCGCAGGAAATACCCTGGTGTTATTTAATATCATAACATCCCCATCATCAAAATATCCTAGGACGTCCTTAAATTGTTTATGTTCTATAGTCTGTTTTTTTCTATCAATTACCATTAAACGTGATTCATCCCTGTTCTTAGCAGGATATTCAGCTATTAGCTCTTTTGGCAAATTAAATTTAAACTGTGATAATTTCATTGAAAATGATTATAAGTTATTTTTTTACAAGGGGGCAAATTTAAATATAATTTCTCAGGAAATTATATTTTTGATTCCGCTATTCACAGCATTGCCTTTCTCAAGTTTTATTGCATCATCTATTAACGTTTTAAATTGGTCAATTGTTGTGCTCTGTTCAATTCTGTATTCACCAATACCTGTACGGCATAGCTGAGAAAGGTAGGCTCCGCTTCCTAAGGCCAGGCCAAAATCAAAAGCAATAGATCGGATATAAGTTCCCTTGCTGCAAACAATGCGAAATTTAATTTCCGGAAGATTAATTTCTATGATTTCAAAGGCCGAAATTGTTATTTCCCTTGTTTTTACCTGGACATGCTCTCCCTTTCGGGCTTTAATATAGGCTCTTTTTCCATCTACTTTCTTTGCAGAAAATACAGGAGGCAATTGATTTGAGGTGCAAATAAAATCTGAAGCAGTTCTTTTTATCTGCTCAAAAGTAATATGTTCGATTGGATAAAAGGTGTCAGGTTCTGTTTCCAGATCATAGGATGGAGTTGTGGCTCCAAGTGTAAAGGTTCCTGTATATTCTTTTTCCTTTGCCTGGTGTTGGTCAATCTGTTTTGTCATTTTACCCGTGCAAATTATAAGCAAACCTGTAGCCAAGGGGTCCAAAGTTCCGGCATGGCCAACTTTTAAATTATGCAAACCCAATTGTTTTTGCAGCATGTAACGGATCTTATTAACAGCATCAAAGGAAGTCCAAGTTAAAGGTTTATTAATCAAAAGAAGTTCTCCTTTTACAAAATCGAATTCTGTTCTCTTTTTCATTTATCTTTTTACTTAATAAATATTTTCAGTGGTTTTTTAAAGTTTTATTCCAGTATAAATTGCAAAAACCAGGAAAACAATACCAATTACAATCCTGTAATAGCCAAAATGCTTAAAGCCATATTTTGTAAGTAAGGCAACAAATGCTTTTACGGCAATAATAGCACACACAAAAGCAACCGCAGCTCCTACAAACATTAAATTCCATTGATGTGAAGTCATTTGAAAACCCGTTTTAAACAAATCATATCCTGTTGCTGCAAACATGGTTGGTATTGCAAGTAGAAATGAAAATTCTGCAGCCTGTTTACGATTAAAACCAGCAGAAACGCCACCAAAAATTGTTGCAGCAGACCTGGAAACACCAGGAATCATAGCAAGGCATTGAAAAAAGCCAATTTGAACTGCACCCTTATAAGAAACTGCATCAGTATCGGTATATAAGGATTCTTCCTTATCAGACCATTTGTCCAGTAAAACAAGCAAAATCCCCCCCGCAATAAGAGCAATGCTAACAACGATGGAATTAAACAAGTATGCTTTTATGAATTTATAAGCCAATAAACCAATGATTGCAGTAGGAATAAAAGCAATAAACAATTTTAAATAAATATCAATGCTAACGAAAAATCGTTTGTAATAAATTACTAATACAGACAGGATTGCGCCAATTTGTATGCCTATTTCAAATGTGTTTTCAAAGTCTTTATCCTTTATTTCCATTAATGATCCTGCCAGAATCATGTGACCTGTTGAGGATACGGGTAAGAATTCAGTTAATCCTTCTATGATGCCAAGAATAATGGCTTGAATTAAATCCATAATTTATTTATTTGAGGCAAAAATAGATTTTATTTTTTTATATCCTTTGTGAATTCAATTATCAAATGCTATCCTGCACCATTGAAATATTGGAATAAAAGGATTAAAACAAACAATTGCGGTAAAAAACCTTATAAAAAAACTGCCAAAAACTTTATTTATTACCTCTAATCGGCAGAGAACCCTTAACTAATGGCTTTTCAACTGTTAATTTAACAAAAATAAAAATTAACGCATTAGGTACATTTTTCCAAAACCCTTTTGAAAAAACTTGTCAGCCTCCGTGGAATTATGTTCAATGGCTGATCCGTCTATCCTTGTAATAACTCTGTAAAGGTAAACTCCGTTTGCAAGTAAATCTCCGAACTCATCTCTTCCATTCCAGGCAAATTCAGTAATGTTCCTGCCAATATGAATAGGACCTAATTCATCCTTATGTATTTCCCTTACAATTTTTCCGGAAACCGTCATAATTTGAATTTTAAAATGAGATGGAATTGTGGAGCCAGTAAGTGTGAAAACGAAACGTGTAGAGGTAGAAAACGGATTTGGAAAATTCAAAACCTCGGTAATGGTGGATTTATTTATGACTTCAAAACTAATAACATAGTCAAAATCCCCGGATTTATTATCTGACCTATCGCTTGCCTTTATCCTTAACTCGTATTTACCATCTTTAGTAAATTGAGGCTGAAGTTCTATTTTGCAACTATTTTTAGGGAGAATAGCTGGTACAAATCTCATTGGTTCTTGTCCTGGTGCTTCAAAATACAATCTTTTTTGTTCCGATTCAGGATCTGTAAGATAAATGGCAAAGCTTGAGGTATCATTAAGTGCAAGGAATCTGTTTTCATCCTTTAACTGAACAACAATAAAGGGTTTGGCAGAAACAATATCACCATTAAGAATATGCACTCCATCGAAAGTAACATCAAGCATAGGATTGATTTTATCCCTGCCAACAAAAAAGCCTAATTGAGCCTTGTTGTTGAAATGGTATTGCTCTAATTGCCAATTTTCATCTTTAGGATTTATTTCTACCCAAAGGTTGTTGTAACCGGGAAATCCAATAGTTGAAAGCTCTATTGAGGTTATCAATATGCTGTCTGCAGGAAGATGAGCTAATTTTTTATATTCTAAAGGAAGAATATTGCGTGATATATCTTCCACCCAGTAATTCACATTAATGCTGTCCATATCAACATTACTTATATTTTGAATTGCTATTCTGAATTTAATCTTATCTCCCTCCTCAATTGTATCGGCATGAAAATAAAAATTTCTGGAAGCATTTAAGGCCGCTTCTGGAATTTCGTCAAAAAGCAATTGCCATCGCTTAAACTGGGCAGGTGTACTGGTTACCTCATCCCTTAAATTCGCTTTTAACCTTAAATAGGGATAAGAAGCCGCATCAATATTTAAATTGTAAATGTCTGTGTTCGTATTGTCAACATTCATCAACAGAGTTTCATTCCCATAAATATCAATCCCGGAAATATCAACACTAACATCATCGTTGGATGGCATTTCAAGACTTTGCTGTCTCCAATGAAATGAATGCCATTCCTTTGCCGGTCCTGCCACTACGGAACTAAGCCCTCCGGAAGGCAAATTGCGTTCAATATCTGTAGTAAGATTAATCGAACTGAATTTATTGCTTCCAATAACCGTTTTGGCAGAAGCTATAAGGCCTTTTTGAACAAAAAAGATGAAAGGAAGACTATCTGAATTGGTTAACAAGGAAGCATCGGCACCTAAATTTTGAAATGCGGAATGAACATTTGCATTCCATTGAGTACACATGGGATTAAAAACTGAATAGGCAAGTATGTAATGCCCATTAGGAACCGAATTTTCAATCATATCCACCATTGCATCCATTTGACTGGTTACAGAAGGATAAAAGATAAAATATTTACTGTCTCTACAACCCGGACCCGGATTCACATTATATTGAGGTTTTTCGATTGTTGACCAGGATTCAAGGGTAAGTGGATCAATAACCGCAATATGAATAGCAGGTGCCCAACCGCAAGAGGCGTAATCTTGGGTTTCAGCATCAATTTTAAACATCACAGAATATGTTTCTTCTATAGTTGAAGCATTGCCCCTGTTTGAACAAATGAGCTGTTTGAAAAAACTTTGAAACTGGAACTCACGCTGAATTCTGTTATAACCAATAAAATTAAAATCATTGTTTTTAAACTGGAAAAAGTGGGCCTGCCCCCAGCCTGACTTATCTTTGATATACTGAAAGGAACTTTCTCTCCACCTTAGGTCCAAAGCAGGTTCTATTAATGGACTTGCCCTCCAGAAATAAACCATACTATCTGGCATGTTTTTCAATAAATTTGGCGACCAGTGCAACACCCCTCCACTGTGTGTTATTTCAGCTTTCTCTTTAATTGGGCTGTTGAACAAATCTGTAGTATCAACTTCTAAAATATATTTTTTTGATTGAGCAAAAGCATTTGCTGTATTTGCCTTTAAGGTTATGCCTTGATTGGGAACAATTGAGTAATGATAAGGATAAACAGGGAGAATATCAGAGGAGGAAATTTGCAGACTCAAGGTTGTTTTATTGTTTATTTCGCTGATTTCATCAATTAATAAGGTATTGTCTGCAAAAACTGAAAAAATATTTTCCCCGGGTCCCTTTTCATTCTCAACAGGAAGTCGAAAAACCAAAGTGTCCTTATAATTTATTCCATATTTTAAGGCTAATTCTTTCTTTATAGAGCCATCCGGAAATTTTCTTGCTAATTCAATTGAAAAAAAATTATTAAAAGCACGACCTGTATTTGTTAAAATTACATTTACATCAAAAGAATCTATTTCTGTTGTAACATTTGATGGTGTAAAAAAAACATTTTGCTTGCTCACCACTACATCCGGTTTTTTGTATGAATTAATTGAAAGGGCAGGGTCTCCATGCAATGTCATTTGAAGGCATAAAGTTTTATTCATATAATTGTTTGCAACCTGGATTTCTTTTACTGTTTCTTTCATAACAGTTCCAATACTTTCACCGTATTTATAATTCCCAATGTTGTGATAAAACCTGGTGCTGTATGAATGAAGTAAATTAGGAAAACCCAAGCCTACATTTGCTACAAACGCAATTACCCCTTTGTCGGCAATAAGTACAAAAGATTCACTTGTGCTAATGGATGTTGTTAAATGAATATTTCCGGCAAAACAAGAATTGGCAAGCAAAATGGGGTACTTTTTATGGTTATTATAGGTAGCCGGATCATCTATGTTAATATCAAATCCATTTGCGGAAGCATGTCCAAAAAAAGTCATTAGGGAAACCCCAGATTCCAATTTGTTTTTAATTACATTGGCAAGTGTATTGTCAATTGGTGCTGAAGAGTTTTTATCAAAGGTTGTAACAATTCCACCAAAGAGGGTATCTTCAATAATATTCTCATAGGAGTTCATATATTGGGTAAAAGCTTGGTGTTCACTTGCATTTGCGCCTCCTCTAAAATGCAAAACTGATTTCATCCATTCCTCAGGAATAGAATATCCTTCATATTCAAGCATTTTTTTATGGTAAATTTTTACTTCATTGGCATTCTTAGCTGCAAGTCTTCCTGTAGCAATTGCAGGTTCATACATTGCGCCATTTAAACCTGCTGTTAACAATGCATCTGATGATGCCATGCCGTATGTTGGAACAAGACATTTTTCATAATAGGATGGACTTTTGCGTGAGTCTCTTGGATTAATTGATTTTCCAATTAAAAAGAGATGTTTTGGCTTTACGGTCCACTTGTCCAAAGCAAAATCTGCAAAGTTTTTTATTGAAAGTGGGTGTTTGTATATTCCATGGGCGAACTGATGGTATAGTTCATCAACATCAACAACCAATGGAATATGGCCCGTTCCTGACCGGTAATTTGCGTAATCAACTGTTTCCGATTTCAATTTTTTAGAGGTAACAAGGAGGTAATCGGCATTGGAATTGAGAAAATTTACAAATTGATTTGTGGCAGGATTAACAGATTCCAGATTTGAAATAGTAGAAATATAATTCTCAGGCAACAAATAACATTTTTTATCTGATTTTCCTGCAGCTCCATTTGGAATTATCACCTTATAAAGTCCGCCACTATAATAGGTTTTTATTTTTCTGGCATTTGTAATATCATATACATAAACATCTGATAAAGGATTGTAATTCTGAAATTCAAGCAGTGTTTTTCCCTGTGAAAGGTTATCCTGAACAATCATTTCAAAAACATTAACATTTAAAAAATTCATTGAATGCGGATAAATTAGGGAGGCCCATGCAATTGTGGTTCGGTTTCCCACAAAAGCGGTATATACAAATTCAGTTGTTTCGCTATGAAGAGATCCAGGTAGGATCGTCTTGTTAATTATATTTTTCTCATACCCGTGGTATTGAACATCGGCAAGAGAAGCGTAAGTTCCAAGAGAATTTTTAAAATCAATTTTGGTATGATGATCGGGAAAGGTGTTTGCATCTCTTGAAGCTCCAATAACAATAGTTTTAAATTCAGCAGCAGGTCCAGATAAATACGCATTGGGGGTGGGAAAAAATTTAACTCCAGTTCCTCCTTCACCGATAACCGAATTAAACCAGCCCTCTGACTTGGTGTAATCTGGATCACTGTCTCCAGCAGAGACCGTTTCTCCTAAAAAATATTCAGTCGTGTAGCTTTGAATGTTTTGCTTTAACACATAAGGAAATGGTGTAAAATCACTAAAATTAGCAGCATCCTCATACTGAATTCTTTCATTGTTAATGGATTCACTCCAGGTAATGTAATAAATTGCTGTATCGTTAATCAGGCTATAATAGGGATTGGGTTGGTCGCTTTGGGTACTGTACATAAATTTATCCATGTACCCATCGTTTTTTTGAGCATAAAATTCTATATAATCATTGCCGTCAAGAACGTATTGGTCTCCTTCATCTTTAATAAATAATGGAACTTGTTCTCCTCTAGCAAAAAGCTGGATTTTTCGATGATCTATTCCTTGCAAAGCTACTCCTGCATTCGAAAGGGAGTTAGAGAGCGTTGAAGCGCTAATCCGGTAAATGTTGTTTTGAGTTATTTTGAAAAAAAAATACTTCTGATTATAGTTAATCCATTCGTTGCCGTATGGTTGTGCGAGGGCAGACGTATATGCAAACAAACAAAATATCAATAGATTTTTTTTCACCTGTTCTCTCGGTTAATGTCAAATTTTAAAGAAAATATATTGGAATAAAGGGCAACAGACTGATCACCTATATCAGTTAGTGCATAATCAATGGTAATTCCTTTTATTTTTACACCTATGCCCATGTTTGGCTGCATACTAGTTTGTTTGTTTTTATCAAGATCGGTTTGTTGTTGAATATTTCCAATACCAGCCCTTAAAAACACGAATCCTCCATAGCCAATCTCTAATCCCAAATGGGGATCAATACTAACGGCATTGCTTTTAATAAGAACATTTCTTTTTCTGTCAAATGTAAAATCAAAATTTGCCTCTGTAAGCAAAGTAAATTTTTCTTTGATTTTATAGGTTCTTGCTGCTCCTACCAGTAGTTTTGGTAAAGTAACTTCTACTGAATTTTGAGGTATTTCATTTCCTGTTCTATTAAATACATCAATTGTTTCCTGGTTCAATGTATAGCTCCAGGCATTGAATGTGGAGGTTACATCTCTTGCCATTGCTCCAAACTTCCAATTGCCTACTTGATACTGGGCACCGAAGTCTAGTCCAAACCCCCATGCCTTGGCAAAGTCACCCACAATACGATGAATAACCTTTGCATTAGCCCCAAGATGAAGGCCAGGGATTGCTGTTTTTTTGGCATAAGAGGCAATAAATGCATAATCGGCAGCAGAAAAGGAAGTTATTCTGTCGTAATTAATGTTTCCATTTGCATCAATAAGTTCTGTAGTATTTGGAATATTATCTACACCGAAACGAATAAAACTAAAACCTAATGCGCTATTCGTATCAAGGGGTGCAGCGAATGCGGCATAATCATATTTAGCAATGCCTGCAAAATATTCAGCATGCATAAGGGCAACTTGCCTGTTACTCTTAACTCCCAATAAACCTGCAGGATTCCAATATCCAGCGGTTACATCATCAACTGAGGATACATAAGAATTGGACATCCCTAGTGCTCTTGCTCCCACACCTATGGATAAAAATTCGTTACTGTATTTTCTTGCTGTTTGGGCATATACAACAGTAATGCTTACAAAAAGGATGATTGATAATGCAAGTTTTTTCAACATATAATTGAATTATGATTAATCCGGTTTTAGAAAAATTTGCTTGCTTCACCCTTACACCGGTAGTTTTTTCACAGTAACGCAGATATTTAATAAAAATTTTGTTCTCAATCCCTGGAAATGCATTTGTAAATATAATTTATTTCCTTTATTTGGCAAAATAAATGGCACAAGCCTTTTGGTGAAAAATAAAAACCTTAGTCTTCTGTTAATTTTATCCCGGCTTTATTTTGAAATTCCAAAACTTAAATTTACTTTGCTTGCAATTATGACTATTTCCTGTTTGCTAATACCCAAAATGGCGCTAATAAAAAGAATAATCCTTTTTTGTGCGATATTATTTTCAAGTAGTTCTTCAATTGCACAGCCTTTAAATAATTTTTTTCAGGTGCTCTTTAAATCAATTGATGGTTCCCCAGCAAAAGAGTGGGTTGAATTTGAAAAAACGGATAAGAAAACCTGTCAGGAAAAGGTATTTGCACCTACTCCACTTTTAATTGAATTGGAATTACAAGGGCTTGGTTTTACAAACATCCAGGAATGGGACAAGTGGCGGGACTTTTTTTGCAAAAACAAAAACAGTACTTCTTTACTTATCGCTTTATCTGAGGCTTACTTCCCACATACTGATAGCGTTTTAAAAGCTGCCGGACTTCCTTATGTTTTTAGATATCTTCCCGTAGTTTTATCTGCTATGAATCCAAATACACAATGGAAATCGGGAGCTGGTTTATGGCATTTATATATTCCCTATATGGTTAATTCAGGTTTAATAATAGCTCCTGATTATGACCAAAGACTTGATCCAAAAAAATCTGCTTTAATAGCTTCTAAACGTTTGAAGTTTTTGCATGACAAAGAAAAAAACATTAAAAAAACTTTGCTTGCCTATACATTTGGTCCTTTTTCACAAACCAGTAAATCCAATTCATACACTGAGGAAGATTTGCTCGAAGCTTTTGCGGCAATAGTTTATTTATTTGAAAACAAAACGGAATTAAATTTTCCTGTTGCAAATTTAAAACTACCTAAAACCAAACAATTCTTATTGATAGATTCTATTCAATTGAATATGGATAAATCTCCTTTTAACCTTAATTCAATTGCTTTATTAAACCCTGCAAATGTTACCGGATATTACAGAGCCGGGGGAATTATTACTGTTTTACAACAAGACGAAGAGGCCTTTGAAAAATGGCTAAACAACCCTGTTGTTGAACAAGAGCAACAAAAAGCAATTGCTGTTGAAAAAAAATTTTACAAAGTTAAATCAGGTGATACATTATCTGAAATTGCCACCAAATATAATGTGACAACACAGGATCTAATGCAATGGAACAGCCTTAACTCATCCAGAATTAATATTGGCCAGGAATTAATTATATATGTAAAGTAGGTAAATAATGAAGCCGACAAAAATAGTCTATTTTATTTGTTTTGTTTTCCTCTTGCTTTTTCTTGTAATGGCTATTATGCCATCGGGGGGATATACTATTTACGGTGATTTTAAACTTAAATTTCCTACACTTGCTGGTTTTTTTATTCCAGAGCATACTGAGAAAAAAGATATTTCCTTTATTATTGAGGACATTCCTACTGAATCTCTTTATTTGAATGTAAGCCTTGATAGTCATTCCGATTCTCTCCAAATGGCAGTGAATGATTCTCTTCGTCAAACTTTATCAAAAATTCAATATCCGGGAGGCGACAGAAGTATTTTATACAGTTTTTTTGAAAAATTAAATTTGGCGTCAACTTCAAAAAGCCGCGTAAGAATTATGCATTACGGAGATTCTCAATTAGAGGGTGACAGAATAACAGGAATAATCCGACAAAAACTACAAGGTGATTTTAGTGGAGATGGACCAGGAATGTTTCCTATTATCCCTGTTTCAACTAAAGACTGGTCGAACAACAAATATTCTGACAACTGGAAACGATACACAGGATTTGGAAACATTGATACCAGTGTAAACCATAAAAACTATGGTGCTTTGCTTACCTTTTCAAGGTTCACTGATTTTAATGCTGATTCACTACGTGCAGATACCGCCTTTCATTATGCCTGGTTTGAAATAACTCCTTCATCAAGACCTGGTTCAAAGAGTTCGATATTTAGAGAAATAACTATGTTTTATGATAATTGCACAATGCCGGTATTTATCCAGGTTTTTAAAGACAATGAACTTGTAAGGGAAGATTTATTGCCGGTTTCAAATGTGCTCTCCCAATACAAAATTGTTTTTGATTCACCTGCATCTACAATCAAATTTACATTTAAAACAAAAATAAGCCCAGACATCCTGGGATTTTCAATTTCATCTCCCACTGGAATAATTGCCGACAATATTCCTATAAGAGGTGGTTCAGGAACAGAATTTTCAAAAATAAACAGGGAACATTTATCCAGAATGCTAAACATGCTGCAACCAGATTTGTTCATCATGCAATTTGGAGGGAATGTTTTGCCCTATATTGATTCAGAAAAAGAATGTAAGGATTATGGTGAGTGGTTGGAGGCGCATTTAAGATTGATAAAAAAAATGATTCCAAAAGCAGATGTAATTTTAATCGGCCCGGCTGATATGTCAATAAAAGAAGGGGATGAATATATTACACATCCTTTTCTGGAACAAGTTCGGGATGCATTAAAAAATGCAGCATTTAATACTGGATCGGCCTATTGGGATATGTATGAGGCAATGGGTGGAAAAAACTCAATGCCTTTATGGGTGGATGCAGAACCTGCTCTTGCTGCAAAGGATTACATTCATTTTTCAACAAAGGGAGCCTCAAAAATTGCCGGAATGTTTTATGAAACCTTTTCAAATGATTATAAAAAATGGAAACAAAAACACAAGAATGAAAAAACAATCCCTTAGTATATTTATATTCTTTTTATCTGTTCTTTTTAAAAACCTGCTCTTTGCCCAGGCATCTCCTTTTACAATGGAGAACTATCCATTTGTAAACAAGCAATACAACAAAATAAATATTTATGGCTCAGACAAAAAGTACAAAAACTTATATTCGAAAATGGAAAAAATGCTGCTTACAGGGCAGGGAAATATAAAAATTGTTCATTTTGGTGGCTCGCATATACAAGCAGACATGTGGTCAGGTCAGACAAGAAACCTTCTTCAGGAACTAATGCCGGGATCATCGGGTGAAAGAGGCTTTTTGTTTCCTTTTACAATGGCCAAAACAAACAGTCCATATCACTATCAAATTGATTATACAGGAAGTTGGACAGCATGCAGAAATGCAGAAAAAAGCAAAGATTGTTTGTTGGGTTTATCAGGTATATCAGTAACAACTTATGATTCAATTTCTACAGTAAAAATATATTTTAGGGAAGGCCAGCCGGCCTCTTATTATCATCAAAGAATAAAAATATTTCATCATTTAACCGATTCCTCTTTTGCAATTTTTCCTTTAAATTCAGGCAAATTCAAGGAAATTAATGATCCTAAAAATGGATTTACGGAGTTTGTTTTTGATCAAAAAAAAGACACTTTAGAATTTGAAATAAGAAAAACAGCTCAACAACAAAACTATTTTACTCTTTTCGGAATTAGTTTAGAAAATGATGAGCCAGGGTTTACTTATACCTCCATTGGGGTAAACGGTGCAAGTGTACCCTCTTATAACCGTTGCAGCTTATTAGCAACTCATTTAAAAGTACTCAAACCTGATTTGATTTTGTTTTCAATAGGAATAAATGATGTGCATGAGGGAGACTTTACAGAAGAAAAATACATGCAAAATTACGACACCCTTATTTTAAATATCCGGGCATTAATGCCTGATGTAGCAATTTTATTCACTACCAATACAGATAGTTATTACAAGAAGAAGTTTCCAAATAAAAAATCAGTAGAAGCAAGCCAGGCAATGGTGAAATTAGCTGAAAAACACGGAGCAGGAGTCTGGGATTTACTGAATGTAATGGGTGGTGTTGGTTCAATAAAAGAATGGGAAAAACAAGGAATGGCAAAAAGGGATCTTATCCATCTTACTCCAAACGGTTACAAAATAATTGGAAATTTAATGTATAATGCACTATTAAAATCATATATACAATACAGTAT
This sequence comes from Bacteroidota bacterium, assembly GCA_013696965.1. Classification (NCBI taxonomy): domain Bacteria; kingdom Pseudomonadati; phylum Bacteroidota; species Bacteroidota bacterium. The sequence goes on from JACCXN010000009.1 coordinate 149,582, forward strand.
TGGAAACCCTTGAACAGTTTTTAATTCTTTTTTTCAGTAAGGAAAACTTTGCTCGGATTTTTCTTTTTTCGGAAGAAACGCCCTTGCTTTTCACGCGCTTTTTTTTCTGGGCGTTTTTCGCTCTTGTAATGGTTTTTTTATCCCTATTTCACAAGAGAATATGGCTGAGAAATGCTTTCCTGTTTTTTGTGAGTCTCTTTTTTTATTATAAAACCAGCGGTCTTTTCATTTCCATCCTTCTTTTTTCCACACTATGCGATTACACACTCGGATTAAGCATCTATAAAATGCAAAAAAAATCCTGGAAAATGTTGCTCACAGCTTTAAGTATTGTCATTAATTTATTTGTGCTTGCTTATTTTAAATATGCATACTTTTTTACAGATTCTTACAACGCATTATTTTCCACCAAAATTGAAATTTTCAACCATTTTGCTCATTGGTCCAATATTGCCTCAGGAAGTCAATATCAGGTAAATTCTATTTTATTACCCGTTGGTATTTCTTTTTTTACATTTCAAACCATTAGTTATTCCATTGATGTTTACAGAGAAAGAATTAATCCTGTGCGGAACATAATGGATTTTGGTTTTTATGTGAGCTTCTTTCCCCAATTGGTGGCAGGGCCCATTGTTCGTGCAAATGAATTCATACCTCAATTATATAAACCTTATGATCTGGATAAAAAAGCATTCGGATTGGCCGTTTTTATGATTTTAAATGGAATGGTCAAGAAATTAGTTCTTGGAGATTATATAGCAGTAAATTTTATTGATCGTGTGTTTGATAATCCTTTGTTTTTTACTGGTTTTGAAAATTTACTCGCATTATTTGGGTATAGTTTACAAGTATATGCAGATTTTTCAGGATATACGGATATGGCAATAGGTATTGCTCTACTTATGGGCTTTCGATTGCCCAAGAACTTCAATTCTCCTTATAAGGCAAAAAACCTGGGTGAATTTTGGCAACGCTGGCATATATCCTTGTCAACCTGGCTAAAAGATTATTTATATATTCCTTTAGGAGGAAATCGCAAAGCCTCTGCATTTACCTGGATTTGTTGCATTTCTATTTTATCTATAGTTTTATTATTATCTGATGATATCTGGTTGAGAATATCCATTGCCAGCTTTGCTGGTGTTTTCGGATTAATGATGTTGTTGGTTTTGTCTTTCAGAAAATGGATGGTAACCAACATAAATTTAATGCTGACTATGCTCTTGGGTGGATTATGGCATGGAGCCAGTTTTCAATTCATTATTTGGGGGGCCTTAAATGGAATTGGCCTTGTTGTTTATAAAAACTGGAAAAAAATAAGCCCTTGGGAAAACAGTACAAGGTGGTTTGCAAACGCTTGGAAAATAGGTCTTACTTTTATTTTCATCACTTTTACAAGGATTTGGTTTAGGAGTGAAACAATGAATACTTCATTTGACATATTAAACCAGATTTGGAATAATTTCAGACCAGACCTTATTCTTGAAATATTAGGCTCTTACAAAACTGTTTTTGTAATTATGCTCTCTGGATTTGTTATTCATTGGTTACCTGGTAATTTTAAAGAGGGTTATAAAAACTTTTTTTCCAGTATTCCATGGTATGCGCAGGCGGGCATTTCAACTTTAATAATTTTCCTTGTTTATCAATCCCTTTCAGCAAAGCTGCAGCCCTTTATTTATTTCCAGTTTTAAAAATGAGACCTATTTCTTAACTTAAATTCCAAAAAAAATCTTTAAAGGAAGCTATAAAAACAAAGAATAAAGTTGGAATTAAACAATTAACATCAAAAAACGAAATTAAAAATATATTTTTGTAAAAGGAAAAACAGCCAATCATAATGATCAAAAAAAACATACCAAATTTCATAACCTGTCTTAATCTATTAAGTGGTTGTTTAGCTGTTGTGGCTGCTTTTCATGAGCAAATAATCTGGAGCTGTTATTTAATAGGCTTGGCAGCAGTTTTTGATTTTTTTGATGGCTTAGTTGCTCGTTTATTCAAAGCTTATTCTCCAATTGGAAAAGATTTGGATTCACTTGCAGACATTGTAAGTTTTGGCGTAGCCCCTGGGGTAATACTTTTTCAAATGATTACCATTAGTTTTGAGGCCTATTCAATTCCCTTGTTCGAACGATCATTGCAGGTGCTTGCATTTGCATCAACAGGATTCCTGGTTACAATTTTCGGGGCAATTAGGTTGGCAAAATTCAATATAGATGAAAGACAGGCAACTTCTTTTCTTGGATTACCAATACCAGCGGGAGCTATATTTATTGCTTCATTAATCCCTGTATTGGTATGGGAGCATAGTTTGAACCTTTATCATCCTCCATCTAATGAAACACTAAATCAATTAAGAGAGCATTTTTATTTCAATGATTTTGATATTGCCTCTACTGAACTACTTTTCAACCCCTGGTTTTATATCATAGTAAGTATTGTAATTTCATTGTTAATGATTTCTGAAATACCTTTGTTTGCAATGAAGTTTAAAAACATTAAATCAAAGGAAAATATTATTCGTTTTTTGTTTATTCTTCTATCTTTGTGGCTCGTTTATGAGTACAGATTAATAGGAATTCCATTTATTGTTATTCTTTATGTTTTGTTATCTCTAATTGATATTGTAATAAAGAAAATTTTAAACCATTTTAACCCTCCCACAAATGAAATTCAGAGCTGAAATTGACATTATGCCTTTAAAAGCATTACTTGATCCTCAAGGCAAGGCTGTAACATCAGGAATGAAAAACCTTGGCATGTCAGAAATCAGTAATGTAAGGGTTGGCAAACATATTACGCTTGAAATTGATGCTGAGAGCAAAGAAATTGCACAAGCTAAAACAGAAGAAGCATGTAAGAAGTTACTTGCCAATCAGATTATGGAAAGCTATGATTTTAAAATTGAAGTTGCTGAATAATTCATTTAGCAATCATTCAATGAAATAAATTTTTGAGGAAAAAACGGGCGCATTTGCTTTAATTTGCCTGTAGGTTTTTTAAATAATTACTTCCTTAATTCAAAATTCTTACCCAAATAAACTTTTCTAACCTGTTCGTCAGCGGCAAGTTCTTCGGCTGTTCCTGCTTTTAGTATTTTACCTTCAAATAAAAGATAAGCCCTATCCGTAATGGTAAGGGTTTCATGAACATTGTGATCTGTAATTAAGATTCCTATGTTTTTGGCTTTTAATTTATGAATAATTCCCTGGATGTCTTCAACAGCAATTGGGTCTACTCCTGCAAAAGGCTCATCAAGAAGGATGAAATTTGGAGAAACTGCAAGTGCACGTGCAATTTCAGTTCTTCTTCTTTCACCTCCAGACAATAAATCACCTCTGTTTTTACGAATATGTTGAAGCCCGAATTCATTAAGCAAGGATTCTAACTTTTCCCTTTGCTCCTCCTTGCTAATGTTTACCATTTCTAGCACAGATTTTATGTTATCCTCAACACTTAATTTTCTAAAAACAGAGGCTTCCTGTGCTAAATAACCTATTCCTTTTTGCGCCCGCTTATACATGGGTTCATTTGTGATATCATCATTATCCAGGTGTATTTTTCCTGAATATGGTTTTATCATTCCCACTATCATGTAAAAAGTTGTTGTTTTTCCAGCCCCATTAGGTCCAAGCAGACCAACAATTTCACCCTGTTTTACTTCAACAGAAACTCCTTTTACAACCGTTCTGCTCTTGTACTTTTTAATCAGGTTAGTGGCGGTTAAAATCATAATTATGAAAATCTTAAAAAGTAAATTGTATTGTTCCTCTTATACCCCATTTCTGAATGTCAGGATTGTCAAGGTATGAGAGCCTCCAAAGCGCATCAATCCTTAATACTTTAAAAATATTCTCAACCCCAAAACCTGTTTCAACATAGGGTTTGCTGAGCGATTGCATATTACTAGGCAAAGACATTTGTTGCCTGTTTTCGTCTCTCAATGAACCAATAACACCTTTTGCCAAAGCTACTTCTCGCCATTTTAATTTACGCATAAAAGGTATTTTATCCAGGAAAAAACCCCCAAAATGCTGTTCCAATGAAAGGCTTAAATATTCATCACTTACAAACTCAAAATAATTCATCATGTTAAATGAATACTTGTCATAAGAATATGTTTCATTACCCGGATGAAGCTCTAACAGAGCATAAGGGAGATTTCCCCAAACTTTACCTGCTTCAAACATATAATCCAAATAGCCAAAGGGCGCTGTTCGTATAAAATTATGCACATTAAAGGTTGCTCTCTGGTATTCATACTGCCCTCCGAAAAGGCCTTTAATTCCAAGGGCATAATTTAATTGAAATATTGGATAATTTGTTCCCAGGCTTATTCTTTCAAATTCACCAGAAACAAACTTTTCACGGTAAGCAAACCGAGTATAAACATTAATTTCGGAAGTAGTGATTTTAGGCACTATAACAGTAGCATCAGGGCTATTTTGTTCGAAAGAAATTGAATCAGTTGGATGTAAAGTACGGTTATTAAAGGTAAGCCGGTTAGAAAAACCGCTAAACCATTCTCTTTCATAAAACGCCTGGTATTGATCAACCAGAATAAGCTTGTAAAAAGGGTTGCGTCTGAAAGCTGAGGCTAAAATATTATCCTGTCGTAAGGCATTTGGACTTTGGCCTAATTGTTCCATGTCATATTTAATTGAACCACCAACAGCCTGTCGGGGTGTTTTACTCAGGAAATACTTGAAACCTGCTCCATATTTAAATGCTTCATCTAAAAAACCATAGGCACCATAACCCTCCAATTGAAGCCTTGTACTAAATGAGTTACTGGTTCTTCCCCCTAACCGTATGCGGTTTCCTTCAATTTGATTAAAACTGTAAGTAGTAAAATAAGGGCCTAATTCAAATTTACCTATTACATGATAACCCGAAATAATCAGAGCCAATACATCAACATAGGTTTTAAAAGCAGGTACTGATTTTATTGAATCTACAAGCTGATAAATTGCTTTTTCCTTTTCTTGTAAGGAATCATGCCTGCAATCCATCCAGTACTCATTTGCCTTATCTGATGCATCTGCATCAACAATTACATCATCAGTTCCTGAATAGTATGAATCGGGACGGGGTTTATTGATTACAAAGTTTTTATAGGACGATATTTTCCTTCCATAAATACCCATTGAATTGTCAGCCATATTAAAATCGACTGTCAGTTTATCCTTGGTCATCATCCATACTCCATCAAATAGGTTGAACTCCTGGTATGCGGAAAAACCGTTAACAAAATTGATGTTTGCATCAGAAGCTATTGAAACTTCAATCCTACTTATTGCGAAAGTAGTGTCATGAACCCAAAAATCGCCGGCAAAGGTTGGTTCCTGCCTTCTTCGTGGCATAAATGAAACATGGTAACTCCAACGGTCATCAATATGTGTGCTGTCAATTAGATAATATTTGTAGTATAAAAGGCCGAAATCAGCAATGGGACTTATAAAACTTTTCCCGAAAACAAGAATATAATTATCATAGATATTTACATTTTGGTAAATATCTCCCATAAACTGATTGATGCTTTCATTTTTAACTCCGGATATCTTTACTGCTTTTATTTGCTCCTTAAGGGCACGTGGTTTTTTTCGATAAACCATTTCAGACAAAGTTTCGGTAATAAACATAGGTAAGGCAGGTTTCTCTCCTGTGGAATCTATATTGTCGAAAATAAATTTAAAGTTTTTGAAAATCTTCTTGTCTTTATAGGAGTCAGGAATGTTGTTTAAATCAAACTGGACTTTATTATACACCTCATACTCAAAGGATTCTAAATTCTCCCTGTTGTTTTGCTGTTTGTTTTCAATTACTTTTTTCAATAATACATGAGCAGGGTTTTCACCAGGCTTAATTATCACTTCTTTTAATTGAACACTTCCGGGTTTAAGTTCAAAATTAATGGTTTGGGTTCTGTTTCGAATAAGGGGTTTGGTTAATGGATCGTATCCAACGGAAGAAACCATAATAGAATCAGTCCACTGATTGGTCTCCATTAAGAATTTACCATCAAAATCTGTAGTAGTTCCAATCCTGGTTCCTTTAAAAACCAAGTTTACAAAAGGCAGTGCCTCTTTTGTTTCAGCATCTATTACTTTTCCCATAACTTTTGTGTTTTGAGAAACAACAACAAGAGAGGAGAAACCAAAAATAAGGGAAAATATAATTTTTCTCATTTGCTTTTTAAACAGCAGTTTTTACTAAATATTTTAATTGTCCGCCTTAATATTACAAAGTTCTTCCCAAAACTCCAACGCTTTTCTTGTATGTGGAATTACAATGGTGCCTCCAACCAAATTGGCTATAGAAAAAACTTCGAAAAGTTCATCCTTACTCAATCCTGCCTCAAAGCATTTCTCAAGATGGTATTTGACACAATCGTCACAACGCAAAACCATGGATGAAATAAGGCCAAGCATTTCTTTTGTTTTCAGAGACAATGCCCCATCTTTATAAGCATTGGCATCAATATTAAAAATTCTTTTTAAGGTTAGATTATCGGCAGCAAGCAATTTATCATTCATTTTACTGCGATACGCATTAAATTCATTTACCTTCTTACTCATAAATTAATTTTTTATTTGTTTTCTAAGGGTAATAGCTGAAATAAAAATGCTTATTTCATATAAAACAAGAATTGGTATGGATACCAAAATCTGACTTGAAATGTCCGGAGGAGTTATAATGGCAGACAGAATTAATATTACTACAATGGAATGTTTTCGATAGATACGCATAAAAGCAGGAGTAACCAGACCTATTTTAGTTAGGAAATAAACTAGAACAGGCAATTCAAAAACAAGCCCTGATGCAAGAGTTATAGTGCTGATAGTTGAAATATAGGATAAAAGGCTGATTTGATTTGCAACGGCAGCACTAACCTGGTATGAGCCCAGAAAATTAACAGACAATGGGGCTACAAAATAATACCCAAAAAGAATACCCATTAAAAAAAGAATAGATACAGAAAAAATAAATACTCCACTGTACTTTTTCTCATGAGCATGTAAAGCCGGCATTACAAATCGCCAAAGCTCCCAAACTATGTATGGGAAAGATAAAACTATTCCTGCAATCACGGAAACCAGAATATGAGTAGAAAACTGGCCGGACATATCGATGTTAATGAGCGTGAAAGGAATTTCGGTAATACACAAGGCTCCTTCAAGATAAGCGGCTTTTGATACCTGACATAAAAATCCATAAGTCCAGAAATCAACATTTTTTGGAGCAAGGATTACAAAATCAAATATAAAAGACTTATTTAAAAAAGCAGCTAAAGTAACTACACCAACTGCAATTGCAATTCGCATCAAATGCCAGCGCAAAGCCTCAAGGTGTTCTAAAAAGGACATTTCTGCCTTGTAATGTTCCGGACTATTTGACATAAATTTTGTAATAGGAGGTAAATATAGGAATTTTAACGCCTTTTTTACAGCTTGATTTTAATTAAAAAACATCGCAACAATATCCGTAATATACTTCATGACGCTTCGTTTAAAGTTATATTTTGTTTTCATGAAAAAATATTATTTGGTTCCAAACTGCTTTGAATGATAATTTTAATAATTTTAAACCGCATTTTAAAGCCATGAATAACACACCTAAAGGTATTTTTAAAGATTTGAAATTTTATCTGATCTTCTCTTTAATTGCAATTTCTGCTTTAATTACTTACAGCAATCATTTTGAAAATGATTTTCATTTTGATGATGCACATACTATATCAGGAAATGCTTTTATAAGGGATATAAAAAACATTCCTCTTTTTTTTAAAGATGGCACAACATTCAGTACCCTTCCAAGCAATCAATCCTACCGGCCTGTTGTTTCAACCACACTGGCAATTGATTACTGGGTTGGCAATAACCTATCTCCTTTTTACTTTCACCTGGACAATTTCATTTTTTTCCTTTTACAGGGATTGCTCATGTTCTTCTTTTTTCTGAAAATATTTGATTTAACGTTAACAGGAAAAGCGAATTTTTTTCTTGCAATGTTTGGTGTTGCTTGGTATTTACTTCATCCTGCCAATGCTGAAACAATCAATTATATTATTTCACGGTCTGATTCCTTATCAACTTTTTTCCTTTTGCTTGGATTCATCTTGTTTTTATTCTCTCCTTTATCACGAAAATGGCATTTATACCTAATTCCTGTTGCAATAGGAGCATTGGCAAAGCCTACTGCTGTTATGTTTGCTCCTCTTTTAATGGTTTATGTTTTTCTTTTTGAAACAGAAATAAAACCAATGGAAATTTTCAAGGCAAAAAATTTCCAAGCACTAAAAAAAGTAATAATCATCAGCCTACCCTCCTTTATCGTCTCTGGACTGGTATATATTTTCATTCAAAAAATGGAACCTGAAACGTGGGTGGCAGGTGGAAATTCCGTATTTAATTATCTAATTACACAACCTTATATCATTCTGCATTATTTTTTAACCTTTTTTGCTCCTGTTAATTTGAGTGCGGATACTGATTGGAGGACGCTTAGCTCAGTGGCTGATCCACGATTTATTATTGGCATTTCCTTTTTAATGTATCTTTTATATGTCGCTTTTATTTGTTCTTCAAAAAAAGAGCTTAAACCAATTGCTTTTGGAATCCTTTGGTTTTTAATATCTCTTGTGCCATCCTCAAGTGTTATTCCATTGGCAGAGGTTATGAACGATCATCGAATTTATTTTCCATTTGTAGGTTTAATGATTAGTGTTTGCTGGACAATTTATTTAGTAATGAACAAATATATTTTGGTGAAAATTGAAACATCAAAATTTAGTGTTTCAATGCTGGCTGTTTTGCTCCTTTCGGTATATGCTTTTGGGACACATCAAAGAAATGAGGTTTGGAAAACAGGAGAATCCTTATGGTTGGATGTAACCCTTAAAAGCCCTGAAAATGGACGAGGACTAATGAACTATGGACTTACTCAAATGTCAAAAGGGAATTATACTGTTGCTGAACACTATTTTTTAAAAGCGCTTAACTACACTCCAAACTATTCTTATTTGCATATTAATTTAGGTATTTTAAAAAACGCTTTAGGGCAGAAAAAGGAAGCTGAAAATTATTTTCTCAATGGTGTTAAATATGGACCAGATAATCCAAATACGCATTTTCATTTTGCTGATTTTCTTAAAAAAAATAAGCGATTAAAAGAGGCGGAGGAATCCTTGCTTTCATGCATTGAAATTAGTTCTGGCCATTTAAATGGAAGGCATTTATTAATGCAGTTGTATTTCGATAACCGTGAATGGGAAAAATTAACAAGCCTGGCAAATCAAACCCTTCACTATTTCCCTCAGGATAAAACAACACTTCTTCATCTTGAAAATTCTAAAACAAGAAAAGGGAAAATAGAGTTACTAGTTGAACAAATGCAAACAAAACCAACTCCAGAAGGTTACCTAGAATTAAGCCTTTATTATTATGAAAAAGCAGACTATGAGAAATGCATAGAATCAGCTAAAAAAGCATTGGAACTAAAACCGGAATTTGCTGAAGCATATAATAATATTGCAGCTGCATATGGAGCAATGGCAATGTGGGAACAGGAAATAGTTGCATGTGAGCAAGCTCTAAAAATAAATCCAAATTTACTTATTGCAAAAAACAACCTTAATTTAGCAAAAAGCAAATTGACCAATAAGAATCAATAAAAGTTTGAATTAAATAAAAAAAGCAAATATGAATTAATTCTTAATAAAAAAGTTCTTTATTTATCAGAACATTTATTTTGAAGCAATACCCGATTATTCCAAAATAAATTCGTGTATTGTAGGTGAATTTTGCATTGCTAAAAAAGTGCTCAAAAGCCAGAATAAGTTAAAGGTTGGAACTTGTAAGTGAATAAAAAAACCTTACTTAAAGAATAAATAAAAAGTTTTAAAAAGTATGCTTCAACCCATTTACAAATATATTCCCTGGATAATTTCTGCATGGATAATCGTTATGCTGGCCTCATTAAAATTTGGTTGGCTTGATCCCTTTTTTTGGGCTGCACAAAATGCAAAGGTGCAAGGAATCGATTATTTTGCCTTACCCAAGTCATACCTCAATCTGTTAGAAGGCAGAAGCGCATTTAATACCTGGGCAGGGAAAAGTTATGGACCTTATGCAACCTGGTATATAGGCCACCCTGCTTTTAGCGTTTTTATAATGTCTTGGTTTTCTTTTCTTTCACCCTGGAACAGTTATGCAGCATTCGTTGTTTTTTCCCTTATGGTAATGCTTTATTGCGGATACCTCTTTTCTAAACATGCTATAAAAATTGAGCAGAAAAGCATTTACTACATGCTTTTATTGGTTTCGTTTCCTGTTTATTGGATGCTTTATGTTGGAAATATGCACGCCCCATTGGTGCTTGCTACAACACTTTTATTATTGGCTGTATATGAAATAACCTATGCTAAAAACATGATTGAGGAAAAAGCCGCGGGAATAAAATTATTGGCGGGCTTACTTATCTCTTTTTTTTCAAAACCCATTGTCATTTTGTTGATGCCAGCACTATTGGTGGTTAAAGAAACACGAAAGAATGCTTTTATCGCATTAATCCTATACATTATTGTTTCATTAGTTTTTATTCTAGTACCAATGTTAAATCCTGAAGGTGTTGGATTAAACCGTCTTTTAAATGTGGTTTTTGATTTTAATTACATTAAAGAAACCATGAATATTTACAAAAACAAATTTGTTTTAACAGAGTATATGAAAGACAATGGAATTCATTGGATGAATCTTATTGCCCAATCAGAACATAGATTAAATCATATTGAAGTTTTTTCACTTCCTGTTTTTATCGATACTTTATTAGACAAACAATTATCCTCCTCCTTTTATAAAATTCCTTTGTATACATCTTTGTTATTTTCACTGGCATTGGCTTTTATACAAGAAAGAAAAACGCGTTTAAATGTTCTATTATTGATTGTAATGGGAGTTTCCTTGAGTTTTTTTTTGAGTTACAATACAGTTTGGGAATATCAGTTTGCAACGGTGTTGCCTGTTATTGCAATGTTATATTTGCTTAAGGAGAAGCAATTGTTTTCTAAAGAATTAATAAAAATAATGCTGGCAACAGGAGTGTTTTTTTACCTGCCAAGTTTTTATTTTTTGATCGATAAATCAACTATTGATTCTTCTTCATTATCTCTAATCCGTGTAAGCCGGGTTTTACCCGCTTTAATTCTTTTTATGCTTATTTTTTATAAAACTGCCCAGCTTATTTTCACATCTGTGTATTCAAAAGTGTTAAATCAGAAAAGCCAAGCAGATTAGCCATTATTTTCCTATGGTTGATTCCAACTTCTTTTTTTCGTCTTTTGCCCAAGCCAGGTTGTTCTTGCCAAGTTGAAAATCAGGAGAGAGTTCAATAGCCTTAGTTCCCGCTTCAATACCTTTATCATATTGCTTAAGTAGTGTATAAGCTACGCAAAGATTGTTATATGCAATATGGCTCTTTGGATCCATTTCAATAACCTTCTGAAGATGCATGATACTTTTTTCAGGCATGTTATTGTTAATATAGGCCACCGACAAGTCAATAAGGTTGCCCGATGTTGGATTGGAACTGGCAATTGTTTCCATTTCTTCAAGAGTAGGAGCCTTTTTTTGTATTGTTTGCTTTTCAACAACCTCCACTGGTTTTGGAGCCTTGCCTGATTCATAAACAATATACAATAATGGAAATATTATTAGGCCTCCTATTACTAAATACATGGAAATGTTGGTTGTTTTCATCTTAATTTAATTTTAAACTTTTTTTATGCAATATTAAATATTTCCTGCACTCAATCAAAAACCATGTCTCTCATTTGATTTTACATTTCAGGTAGAATAAAACAAATTTTAATTTCAACAAATTGTAAAAAAAGAGCATTTAGAAAAAAAAATATGCTTAATCTATCTGATGGTTTTCTTTGTAATTACTTTTTAATTCTTCCTTGATCAAGGCTATTTCCTGGGCCAAAGTTTTGTTTTGTTGTTGCAACTTAGAACCAACTACAGACAAATGAAGCAGGTAAATAAGTATGGCAAAAATGGCTCCTGTAAATACCAGGTTTGGAGGAGCATATATGCCGAACATTTCCGCTACCACATCAAGGCCTGATCTCCAAAAAGAAAATACAACAAGAATGATTGTACTAATTATCCATACAATGGCATATTCCTCTCTTAGTTTACCTTTTACAATAAGTCTTCCTATATATAAAAGAAAAGCAATGCTTACAACAATAGCAATAATCTGAATTTTTTCCATAACTATAATTACCTTTTAAAACGGATATAAGTAAAAAGAATAGCCAAACTGACTTTAAACATGTAATAAATAGAAGACACTGCATTTATTGAAGAAACTCCACCCTGCCGCGCTTTCATTACTACTGCAACCTCATGAATTTTTAATTTATGAATGGAATACAAAATTATAGCTTCAGGTTCTGGATATTCATCTGGATAATATTCAACTGCAACTTGCATTGCTTTTTTATTTATCAACCTGAATCCTGAAGTGCTGTCACTTATTGATTTTCCTACAATAATTTTATTTATGTACTTAAAATAATTAATTCCTATCCTTCTGGCAAAACTCGATTGAAATCCTTTTTTATCAATAAATCTGGAACCAATTACAACATCAGCACTATCATTTTGTAAAGCAGAGATAAGTTTAGGAATTTCCTGAGCTGGGTGTTGCCCATCTCCGTCCACTTGCATTACATAATCAAAACCATTTTGCCAGGCCCATTTTATTCCTGTTTGTACAGCTCCGCCAATTCCCAGGTTAACCGGCAAATTCAACGCTATGCAATTGCAATTGTTAATTATTTCTTTTGTTTTGTCTATTGAACAATCATTCACCACCACTATTACTGCATGCAATGCAACTTGGCCTAGAGCTAAATGAATATCATTAATAACTGCTGCTATTGATTTTTCCTCATTAAAAGCAGGTATAACAATTGCTAGTTTTTCCAAAGGTGATGTTTCCACATTAATCAAATTATGCCTTCCCTTAGTAAATCATGAAAATGAATAAAACCACAATATTTACCCTTATCGGTAACTATTAATTGTGTAATATTTTGGCTTTGGAATAAAGCAAGTGCATGTACAGCCAATTCTTCTGCCTCAATTGATTTAGGCCCTACCGACATAATATCCCTGGCTTTAAGCACAGAAATATCAGTATCTTTCTGTAGCATCCTTCTTAAGTCTCCATCTGTAATTATTCCTTTCAACAATTCATTTTCAACTACCGCTGTGGCACCTAATCTTTTTGAAGATATCTCTAGTATAACATCTTTCAATGAGGAGTCCATTTTAACCAGAGGCTTCTCATTTCCTTTGCATAAATCATATACTGTCATATATAGACGCTTTCCCAAAGACCCGCCTGGATGGTATTTTGCAAAATCAGCAGAACTGAACCCTTTCAAATCCAATAAACAAACAGCAAGGGCATCGCCAAGGGCAAGTTGTGCAGTTGTACTGGATGTAGGAGCGAGGTTATTGGGGCATGCTTCTTTATCAACTGTTGCATTTAACACAAAGTCGGCCTCATTTGCCAGATAGGAAGAAATATTACCTACCAATGCTACCAATTTATTTCCGTTTTTTTTAACCAAAGGCACAAGCACCTTAATTTCTGGTGTACTCCCACTTTTAGAAAGACAAAGAACGATGTCATCAGTTTGCACAATACCAAGATCACCGTGAATTGCATCAGCAGCATGCATAAAGATAGAAGGAGTGCCGGTGGAATTTAAGGTGGCCACTATTTTACTGGCAATAATAGCGCTTTTTCCAACTCCTGTTACAATTAATCTTCCTTTTGAATTATGTATAAATTTAACGCATTCAGCGAAATCAACATTTACGAAATCTGCAATTTTTCTTACTGCCTCGGCTTCTGTTTTTAAGGTTGTTGCAGCGATTTTAATTATTTCATCGTTTGTTTTCAAATCTTCATATAATTTTTTATAAAAACTATTTAAAATAAATGATATTATATCACTAAATATTTTATATTTACGTTACAAACTTAAACTAAAAAGATTAATCAGTTAATTAATAATAAATATTAAAATGTTGTCAGTTGAAATTTCATTGCCAGGAGCTTTAAAAAAGTTTTTTGGATTTACTAAATTTAAAGGCCATCAGGAAGCAATCATTCAAAATGTGCTGAATGGAAAACATACCTTTGTAATAATGCCAACTGGAGGCGGTAAATCCTTGTGCTATCAATTACCTGCTCTTATAAGTGATGGAACGGCAATTATTATTTCTCCACTAATTGCGCTGATGAAAAACCAGGTGGATTCCATTCGGAGTTTTGGCACTGATGATGGAATTGCACATTTCATGAATTCATCTTTAAATAAAACAGAAATTACACAGGTAAAACAAGATGTGATTTCTGGTAAAACAAAATTACTTTATGTTGCCCCTGAATCTCTGACTAAACAAGAAAACATTGATTTTTTAACTGACATTAAAATTTCATTTTTTGCCATTGATGAGGCCCACTGTATTTCTGAATGGGGTCATGACTTTCGTCCTGAGTACAGAAGATTGAAGACAATTATTGAAGCCATAGGCAAGGTTCCCATTATAGCCCTTACTGCAACCGCCACACCCAAGGTTCAGCAAGACATACAAAAAAATCTGGGAATGAGCGATGCTACTGCTTTTCACTCCTCTTTTAACAGGCCAAATTTAAATTATGAAATAAGATCCAAGAATGATGTAAATCGTGATATTATAAAGTATATACGCCAGCATCAAGGAAAATCGGGTATTATTTATTGCCTTAGCAGGAAGAAAGTTGAAGAACTGGCCCAAACACTTATAGTGAATGGAATTAAGGCTTTGCCTTATCATGCAGGTCTTGAAGCGGGCGTAAGAGCAAAAACACAGGATAAGTTCCTTATGGAAGATATTGATGTGATTGTAGCTACAATTGCATTCGGAATGGGTATTGATAAACCCGATGTTAGATTTGTAATACATCATGACATGCCAAAGAGCCTTGAAGGATATTACCAGGAAACAGGCAGGGCAGGAAGAGATGGTGGCGAGGGAAACTGTATAGCTTTTTACAGTTATAAGGATATTGAGAAGCTTGAAAAGTTTTTACAGGGAAAACCCGTTGCCGAGCAAGAAATAGGAAGGCAACTTATTCAGGAAACTATTTCTTATGCCGAAACATCAATGTGCAGGAGAAAATCATTGCTTCATTACTTCGGGGAGGAGTATGATGAGAATAATTGTGATAATAAATGTGATAATTGTGCAAATCCAAAACCAAAATTTGATGCACAACAAGAAATTTCATTATTATTGCAAACAATTTTAGCAGTAAAAGAGAAGTTTAAAGGTAATCATATAATTTCTGTGTTATTAGGAATTGACAATGCAACGGTTAAATCATACAAACATGACAAGTTGGATGTTTTTGGTGAGGGTGATGAGAATGATGAAAAAATTTGGAATGCAGTAATAAGACAAGCCCTTGTTATTGATTTAATTTCAAAGGATATTGAAAATTATGGCTTATTAAAAGTTAGTAAAAAAGGACACGAATTTATAAAAAATCCATATCAGGTAATGGTAACCAAAGATCACAATTACGAAAATTCAAACGAAGAAGAAGGTCCAAGCCCTTCTAGTCAAGGAGGCGGTTCTGGAACGGCAGACGAAACATTGTTCTCGCTGTTAAAAGATTTAAGAAAAAAAATAGCCAAACAACAAAATCTTCCACCATTTGTTATTTTTCAGGACACATCTCTTGAAGATATGGCCACCCATTATCCAATAACAATGGATGAGCTTAAACAAATAACCGGGGTAGGTGCAGGAAAAGCCCTTAAATTCGGAAAGCCTATTATTGATCTCATTTCTAAACATGTTGAAGAAAATGACATTGAAAGGCCTCAGGATATGGTTGTTAAATCTGTTGTAAACAAATCAGGTTTAAAAGTATACATTATTCAAAGTATTGACAGGAAAGTTCCTCTTGATTCAATTGCTGAAGCAAAAGGACTTGAGTTTACAGATCTTTTAAATGAAATTGAAAGTATTGTTGCATCAGGCACAAAAGTTAACATCCATTATTTTATAAATGATGTGATTGATGAAGAAAAACAAGATGAAATTTTTGAATATTTCCGGTCTGCAACCTCAGATTCTATAGAGAAGGCCCTTGTTGAATTAGGAGAAAACGATTTCTCAGAAGAGGAAATACGTTTGATGAGAGTAAAGTTCATGTCTGAAATGGGGAATTAAAAAATTTGTTACTAAATAATAATAAAAGGCCGGACCAGAATTGCCGGTCTTTTTTTATTTGATTTAATTGAAAATTTTCACCCAAGGAGCAAAAAAAAATACGAAGGCTAAAGCTTAGGGTTTTGATTTTTCAAATCAAAGTGCGCAAAGAACCAAACAGCAAAGTCTATAGAAATAAGGAGGTTTTTGATTTATTAATCAAACAGGAAAATCACTATTTAAAAGCACTATTTTTAAAATGATAAGGAATAGTATGATTTTTAAATTCTATTAAAAAAGAAAGCGCTTAAAGGGCAATCAAGGATAGCTGTATGTAGACTGTAATCCTAATGGAATACCAAGTTTCCAAAAGATAAGTAAAAAAGCGGTCCAGGAAAGCAGAAAAACAATTGAATAAGGAATCATCATTGCCACCAGGGTTCCAATGCCTGTTTTTTTAACATAGCGCTGGCAAAAGATAACAACAAGGGGGAAGTAAGGCATAAGAGGTGTAACAATGTTGGAGGCCGAATCACCAACTCTGTAGGCCGCTTGAGTAAGGTCTGGGGAAATATTAAGCTGCATGAGCATAGGAACCATTACAGGGCTTATAAGAGCCCATTTTGCAGAAGCAGAACCAACCAGAAGATTAACTGCCGCTGTTAAAAACACTATTCCTACAATAGTTACTTCAGCAGGAAAAGCCATAGATTGTAGAAATGAGGCTCCCTTGAGTGCAAGTAAAGCTCCAATATTAGATTTACTAAAGGCGTCAATAAATAAGGCACAGAAAAAAGCCATAACTATGTAATAACTCATTCCACTCATTGCTTTACTCATACTCTGAATAACATCTCCTGATTTTTTATAGATACCAGCCAGAAAACCATAAATAACACCTGGAAGCAAAAAAACAATAAAAATAATTGGCACAATGGATCTCATCAAAGGAGCAGCAAAGGATGCAACCTGCCCATCAGGAGAGCGCATAGCAGAATCATTTGGCCACACCCAAAAGAAAAGAATCAGTAATCCTATAAGCATTGTCCAAGTAGCAACCCAAAAGGCTTTTTTTTCTTTTGAAGATAATTCATTCATTTGTGGTTCATCATCAATGGAATCGTCAACGGGAGAATTTTTTAATAATCTTGGTTCTACAACCTTATCGGTTAAATACCATCCTAATCCAACTATGAGAATACAGGATAAGCCAGTGAAAAACCAGTTGTTAAGTGGGTTTAATTCTATAACAGGATCAATAATTCTTGCGGCTGATTGAGTAAAACCTTGAAGTAAAGGATCAATACCAGAGGGGATAAAATTTGCACTAAAACCACCGGAAACACCAGCAAAAGCAGCTGCTATTCCAGCAAGAGGATGACGACCTGCAGCATAAAAAATAACACCTCCAAGGGGTATAACCAATACATAGCCTGCATCAGTTGCAGTGTGGCTGATTATAGCAACCAAAATAAGCATAGGGGTTAATAATTTTTTTGGTGTAACTCCTAACATTGATTTTAAACCAGCGTTAATAAAACCCGAATGTTCAGCAACTCCCACTCCAAGCATTGCAACAAGAACAATACCCAGAGGTGCAAAACCTGTAAAAGTACCAACCATATTAGCAAGGAAATTTGCAAGTGAGGGACCAGTAAGAAGATTGATTATGCGTACTGACACTCCCGTTCTTGGATCTATCTCACTAAAGGCAATTGGAGCCATAATAGCCGAAAGAAACCAAACCAAAAGCATTAGGATTAAAAACAGAATTGCCGGGTCTGGAAGCTTGTTTCCCGCTTTTTCAATAATATCTAGAAAACGGGCTATTGCCCCTTTTGATTTGGTAGCTGTATTCATCTTTTATTGAAATTATAAAAACGAATTTATAAAAAGATTATGAATTTGATTTAAAAAAACCCGGAAAATGCAGCAACTAAAACTTATTGCATTTTGAAACGCAAATTTTAAACCGCCAAAACTAAAATTGAAACATTCAATGGTTTTCGTGCTCTATTAAAAACAACCTTAAAACCAGTATTGTTTTATTTTCACCAGAAGGATCTGTATATTTTATCTCTTCAAAATAAACAACTAAACCATTTTAAAGCATTCAAATGCTTTTTATTATTTCTGCTTTTGTAAACTCTTAAGTTCATTAACCGCTAAAAAAGCAAGTAAGCCCATTCCTGTTTCCAAGGCTTTTTCATCTATATCAAAGGTTGATGTATGTACTCCTGAGGTAATCCCTTTTTTGCTGTTTGCAGTGCCCAAACGGTAGAAACAGCCGGGTATATGCTGAGTATAAAATGAAAAATCTTCAGCTGTCATTCTTAAGGAGAGTTCTACAATATTTTCTTTTCCAAGATATTCTTCAGCTGCATTTCGGGCTTTCTCAGTGGTTTGAGGACTATTTTCTAAATAAGGATATCCAATTCGTATTTCAAATTCACATGTCCCACCCTTTTCAATAGCAATTTTTTCGGCCAGTTCTTTCATCTTTTTATGTGCTTGCGTTCTCCACTGCTCATCCATTGTACGGAAAGTACCTTCAACTTTAACCTCATCAGGAATCACATTTGTGGCACCATTTGCCATGAATTTTCCAAAAGCCAATACAGTGGGTATATCCGGAATATTTTTATTATCAGGATGCATAAATTCCTGTTGAAGAGCAAGTAAAATTTCAGCTGCAATATAGATTGGATTATTGTAATGCTCGGGCATGGCAGCATGACCTCCTTTTCCTTTTATTGTCAAATAAATTTCATCTGTGGAAGCCATATACATCCCGCTTTTAAAACCAACTTTTCCAGTTTCAAGTGAAGGAAAAACATGCTGTGCAAAAATAGATTGCGGCTTTGGATTCTCCAATACTCCCTGCTTTATCATTAAGGATGCCCCGCCTGGCAACTTCTCTTCTCCTGGCTGGAAAATCAATTTAATTGTCCCTTCAAAATCATCTTTCAACGCAGTCAATATTTTTGCTGCTCCAATTAAAGATGCTGAATGAACATCATGACCACAGGCATGCATTATACCACTATTTTTAGACTTATAATCCACATCATTTGATTCATTAATGGGCAATGCATCCATATCGGCTCTTAATGCTATTATAGCTGAGGCAGGGTTTCTTCCCTCAATGATTGCTACTATTCCAGTTTCAACAATTCCTTTTTGATGAGGGATATTTAATGCTTTTAGTTGGTCTGAAATATAATCGGCAGTTTTAAATTCTTTAAATGATAATTCCGGGTACATATGTAAATGCCTGCGTACTGCTGTAATTTCCCCAAGAAAGGAAGAGGCAAGTTGTTTGATTTTTTGAATTGATTTTTCCAAAGAGAAATTTACTTACTAAAAAAAAACATTTTAATGGCAATTACAAAAAGGATAATACCAAAAACTTTTTGTAAAGTAACTTTATCAATGTTTATGGAAATTCGGGAACCTATATAACCACCAATAAGAAAAGCTGCTGAAAGTATAAGTGCAAAGACAATGTATTTAAAATCTTGCTGCATGTGTGAGCTTTTGTAATAGTTAATTGCAGCAAGCACACCAATAGGAGGCAACATCATTAATAAACTGGTACCTTGGCTTTGATGTTGGGTAAGTCCTAAAAAATAAACAAGAGCAGGTACAATTACAATGCCTCCTCCAATACCAATCATACCACTCAACACCCCTGCAACTAAGCCAATAAAAAGTAAGCCAATAATTAAAGAAAAATTCATTTTAAAAATCTAAACTTAAGGAAAGGTAAAATATTCTTGGCTTCACCACTCCGTCTTCAACTCCCCAAGCCCAATCAGCTCTTATAAAATAACCCCATAAACGGCTTCTTAAACCAAAACCATATCCTGCAATTATTGGTTCTTTTTGGTTTTTCAAAGTAATAACAAAAGGATTAGCATATATAATTTCTGTATTTAAAGTATTATCTTCAGAATAAGGAGACAATCCATTCCATGCTGTTCCAATATCTGTAAATCCAATTATTTGGAAATTATTAATGAAATCAGATTTAATGGGTTGATTAACCAAATATCTGAAAATGGGCATCCTTAATTCACTATTAATAACTGCAAATGAATTTCCATTTCTTGCATTCTGGTGGAAACCCCTCATGTTTGTTGCCAAGGTCTGAAACACATAATTTTGTGAATAATCAATTCGGGTTTCCTGGTCGAATCTTGGTAATAACCAATTGTCTACTCCACCCATGAAATAAATAAGTTTATGGGAACCCAGAGAAGTACTTGCAGCAAACCTGTTGGCCCAAATAAAATCACGGTGGATCTTAATATAGTGCCTGAAGTCCAATCCTAAAACATAAATATTTACACCTTCAATCTGAAGATGTCTGTAATACTCTGCAAATATTTTAGATCTTGTTCCCCTGTTCAAATTCACCCCAAGTGGGAGAACATTATCGAAAACATATTCCAATTTAGCTCCTGCCCAATAATCAAATAATGTTGGATAATTCCTTAATCGGTCATAATCTGTGGCAAGGGTAACCTTTCTATCCTGTCTTAAACTTGCAGTACCTCTAACACTTGCGACCTCACTAAAGGGCCAACTTAAAACATGCCTTATCTCATGGGTATGTATCTTTTTTAAGGTTATGCCATCTGAAAGCATCATTCCTCTGCGATTGAAAATGTATTGCCTGTTAAGCCTTCTGGTATAATCTTCATAACTCAACAAATATTCGTTGGTTTGAAGATTTGGAGAAAGCCTTACACCACCCATAATCCTGCGATTATCAAATAAATCGCTAATCCCGATTTTAAATAACCCATTCATTCCCGGGTTAAAAAATCCTCCCCCACCCATAAAAGGCTGATAGGATAAGTTTGTTAAATTGTTATCTATTTGAGATACAACATAATTAGTATAATAAGTAATGTTATAATTTCGAAGATTGGGTAAAATGAATTCCTCAGGTTCATCAGTATTATCCTCCTTTTTTATAATCGATTGAAAAGCTGTATCTTTTTGAGTGGACACCGGATTTTGTCTTTTCTCAGCTTCTGCTTTTTTATCAAATTTATAATTATTTATATCCACCATTGTAGAATCTGTGGATGTTTCATCAAATACTTTTACACTTTGAAATCTTGATTTACTTACCGTAGTATCTTTTGCTTGTTGTTGTGGTTCTGCTTGTTTTGATGCAGAATTGTTTTTGTTTTTGGTAGTAGCGCTTGAGGTTTTACTTTTTTCAGGAATTTTACTTTTGTTTAAAGGGAACGGAGTCTGCTCGAAATTTTGAAAATTTTGTTCAGGATTTTCACCCAGTTCCTGCAAAAAAAGTTTGTACTTTCCATTATGAAATACTATTTCAGATAATTTTCCTGCTTTAGTTTCAGTTTCATGTTCAAGAATATGACGAGGATAATTAGTAATGGGTGCGGCAGTTATGGTTTGCCGGTAATGTGCCGCAGTATCAATATGACTTATTACACTATCAAATTCAGCAACAAAACGATTGTAAACTCTGTTTTGATTGCTTAAATAAGTTACATCATTGTCATTCCATTGCTGAGGCTGCAATTCATCAACATGATGAGTATTGGTTACTCTTTTTAAAACATTTGATTTACTGGCAAGATCATAAATAAATACATCCCTGTTACTGTTGTAGGATTTAATATCTACCCCTTTTGTTCTAATGGTATCATCAGTGCGATTAGAACTAAAGATTACCTGCTTTCCTTTATTTATAAAACGAGGATTTAAATCATCAAAAATATCTTTCGTTATTTGATTTTGTGTGTTTGCACCAATATTATAAATATAAATATCAGATTGCCCATTTAATACCGCAGAAAAAACCATTTCCCTGCCATCAGGAGAATATGAAAAGTCAAGTATTTTATCTAAAATAAAAATAGGCCTGCTTTCTGTTTTTTTATCCTCTAAAGAATATAGTAAAAGATGTGGCTTTGCTTGATCCTCCACCATAATAGCCAACATTTGGCCAGCAGGATGCCAGGAAAGAATAGGATAAGAAAAATCATTAATGCGCAAGAGCCGATGTCCTTCTTTTAATATGCGCTTCATTCTTTTTTTCTCCTTGTCGTAAATGAAAACTTTATACTGGCCAAGTTCATTAGAAACAAAAGCAACATACCTTCCATCCGGACTGGATTTTAATTGACTGTATACCCGGTTTTTCCTGTTCTTTACTGGTATAAGATTAGTTTCTGCAAGAATTCTGGTATCATCTAAAGTTTCATACTTTGTTTTATAGTAATTCATCCATTCCATGGTAAGTGTTTTCAGAGATGCTCCCAAAACAAAAAGGAATCCGCTTTCAATGTTACGACTCACATGAGTCATGTAAAGAATATTCGAAACTGTATTTGGCCCATACGTTTCAGCTATAAAATGCCACATTGAATGACCGGCATTTACTGCATTATCACCAGCTAATCGATTAAACTTATCATACTTTCCGGAAAGAACACCATCCTTTACTTTGTTTTCAACATAAACATTCCAGGGATCAGCAGCATATGAAATTAACCCTTGCAAATACCAATCAGGGAGAACCAACAGAGCTGAATTTTTCATTATTTCCCTCCAATCTCCCCCGTAAAGCATTTCGTTAACCAGTACCTCTGCCACTCCTGCTCTTATTTGTGCATCTAGTTTTGCATGATCACCCTCGAAATAAATGAAAACTTTAGAACCAACAATATTTGTTACTCCACCAATATTGTATGTATTGTCAGTACTTGCCCCTAAATTACTTTGCCTGAAATGACTTTGCTTGTTATAAATTATGAATTGAATATTGTTTTCAATTTCATAATCAAAAATGGCCTCAAGATCGGAAATATGATCAGTTGCGGTTTTGGCAGTATAAATAGCCAATTCTTTCCCACCCGGATAAAAGTAGGTCTCGATTTTTTCAAAGCGATAATAACTCCACAGAAATTCATCGTATTGAACCCTGTTCTTGCCAAATTCCATTTGGGAACCATTGTAAAACTGGGCACGAATTAAGGAAGAATGAAGAATTCCGGCAAAAGCAATAACAACAGCCAAAATAGCTGTGTTTACTTTACATATTTTTATTAGCTTGCTCAATTGAATATAACAAAAAGATACATTTATGTAAAGTTAAAACTTTAATTTTAATTATCGCTAAATTTGCAAACGCACAATTTATCTTTTTATTAAATGATTCAAATAGATTTTTTCACTTTCAATCCTTTTCAGGAGAACACTTACATACTTTATGATGAAACAAAAGAGTGTATTATAGTAGATCCTGGCTGTTATAGTCCTTCGGAAAAAAGGGAATTAGCGGATTTTATTAAATTAAAAGAACTAAAACCAGTAATGCTAGTACTTACCCACGCACATATTGACCATGTTCTTGGGAACGATTTTATCCATAAAACATATGGTTTAACCCCAATAATGAATGCAATTGAAATTCCAGGTCTTCGCGGGGTTTCTCAATATGGGCATCTTTATGGAATTCACGCAGATCCATCGCCAGAACCAGAATCTTTTATTGATGAGGGAGACAACATTAAATTTGGTAACAGTAGTTTAAAAGTATTATTTACCCCAGGACATTCTGCTGGAAGTGTTTCTCTTTATAATGACGAACAAAAATTCATAATTGCAGGTGATGTGCTTTTTCAAGGAAGTATCGGAAGAACCGATCTTCCAGGAGGTGATTTTGATACTTTAATTGCAAGCATAAAAAATAAATTATTCCCACTTGGAGATGACTTTAAAGTATATTCCGGTCATGGCCCAGCAACAAACATTGGAATTGAAAAGAAAAACAATCCCTTTCTAAAATAATAATTTAATCCCTTTGCATTTTAGCCAGAAAATACTACTCCCTTTCACGAGTCTGAATTACCGGAACAAATTAAAAATATTTTAAAATTTCCATCTCTACTTCTTCACTATCCCAAATTTGTTCAATGTTTTTTATTGACAATATTTTTTTCATAATGTTATCCTGGAAACTTCCTTCCTTTAATGCAGCGGAATAAGGCATGTCACTAAAAGTAACCATTGAATACAATGGTACCCATTTATCAGGGTATTTTTGATGGAAACGAGACTCGATTTTTTTTCTCAAAACAAACATTGGATCGGCAACCAAATCCCTCATTTCAATGTAGTTATTTAGAGCCAATTGGCAAATAGCATCAGTGTCAGGTTTTCGAATTGCAGAAAACGAATTGAAAACCTTCTCCCAATCTTCTCCATGCTTTTCGAAAAGCTCTGCCAAAACTGTACAGTCTTCGAATCCACTGTTCATACCTTGACCGAAAAAAGGAACTATCCCATGAGAAGCGTCTCCAATTAAAAGAAGTTTGTCTTTGTAATTCCAGGGATTACATTTTATCATTACAAGAGACGATGTTGGGTTGTTTTCAAAATCCTCAACATAGGTTGGCATTAAGGATACCGCATCTGGAAACACCTTTTCAAAAAAAGCAGATACATCCTTTGCCGTTTTTAAAGTTCCGAAGGAATTTTCTCCTTCAAAAGGAAAAAACAAGGTACAAGTAAAACTACCATCCAAATTGGGTAATGCAATAAGCATATATTCCCCTCTTGGCCAAATATGAAGTGCATTTTTTTCAATTTTCCACGTTCCATCAGTGTTGGCAGGAATTGTCAACTCTTTATATCCATGTTCAAGATATTCCTGAGAATAATTAAATCTATCAGTCATTTGAAGCGCCAATCTTGCTGTAGAAAAAGCTCCGTCTGCACCGATAATCTTGTTCCCATAAACAGAAACCTTGTTTTTACTTGCCTGGTTTTCAAAAATTATTTCTGAACTATCTAAATTAACATCTATGCATTTTTCATTAAAATAGAGACTTAAATTAGGGTGACTTTCTGCTAAATTCATTAACGTGGAATTCAGTCCGCCCCGGGAGACTGAGTAAATCGATTGACTATCTTTTCCATAAGGATAAAAGCTGAGCTCGCCTTTAACATCATGTACCATTCTTCCATGCATAGGGATGGCTACTTTTTTTACTTCCTCAGCAACTCCAATTAACTCCAGGGCTTTCCATCCTCTATCAGAAAGCGCAAGATTAATGGATTTGCCAGCTGAAATTTTTTCTTTGCGCATATCAGTCCTTCTTTCAAAAAGATCTACATGATAACCTTTACGGGCAAGGTAAATTGAAAATAAAGATCCTACTAACCCTGCTCCTATTATTGTTACTTTTTCAGCCATTTTTTTACTTTTTAAAACACGTGCAATTTAAAAACAGAGAATTATTATTAATTGTATCAAAAATGCTTGTTCAACAATTTTATTTTAAAAGAACTTTTTTGGGTTAAAGGCATGATGAAATTATCTGACCAAACTTCCATAAATCCTCAAATGAATTATATAAAGGAACAGGAGCAATTCGGATTACGTTAGGTTCCCTCCAATCAGCAATTATTCCATTTTCAGAAATAACATTAAATAATTCCTTCCCCCTATTATGTGCTACAATTGAAATTTGACATCCCCTTGCCTTTTCATCTTTGGGTGTTATTATTTCCAATTTACCTCCATTAGTGATCTTTCGGTTAATATCCTCAATGATAAATTCAAGATATGCCGTCATTTTTTTGCTCTTTTGTATCAAATTATCCATCCCCGCTTCTTCAAAAATAGAAATTGAAGCTTTATGAGCAGCCATGGAAAGCACTGGAGCATTGCTTAGTTGCCATCCTTCAGCAGATTCAATGGGTACAAAATTTTTCCCCATTAAAAATCTTGTTTTTTTGTCATGACCCCACCATCCGGCAAACCTTGTTAAATTTTTGTTTCTGGCATGCTTCTCATAAATATATACTCCGGAAACACCTCCTGGACCTGAATTTAAATATTTATAACTGCACCAACAGGCAAAATCGACTTTCCAGGCATGCAGGTTTAATTTGATGTTGCCTGTAGCATGAGCCAGGTCGAACCCAGCATAAGCTCCAACTTTATGAGCAGATTCAGTAATTTGTTCCATGTCAAAAACCTGGCCGGTATAATAATTTACACCACCAATCATAACCAAAGCAAGGGAATCGCCTGCTTTTTCAATACTTGAAATAATATCTTCGTTTCTTATCAGGTACTCGCCATCTCTTGGTTTTACCTCTATTATGGCATCTTCGGGATTAAAACCATGAAACCTTACCTGTGATTCCAATGCATATTGATCGGAGGGAAAGGCTTTGGCTTCACAAATAATTTTATATCTTTCTTTTGATGGCCGATAAAAAGATGCCATCAATAAATGAAGATTTACAGTAAGTTGATTCATTACTACTATTTCATTTGGCAAGGCTCCTACAATTCTTGCAACAGGTTCAGAAAACTGTTCATGGTATGAAAGCCAGGGGCTTCTTGCTTTCATATGGCCCTCAACTCCTAATTTAGCCCAGTCATCCAGTTCCTGCAATACTGCATCTTTCACGGTTACAGGTTGCAATCCTAATGAATTACCACATAAATAAACTGCTTTTTTACCGCCAATTTCTGGAAAAAGAAACTTACTCTGAAATTTTCTTAGTTTATCCTGATCATCTTCCTGTAGAGCAAACTCAATTGAATTAACAAAATTCATATTTTCTTCATTTTTTTTAAAGGCCCAAAGATACAAATTCAACTATATTTGCGCAGAAAATTAAAACTTATGGAATTTGTAGAATCAACACGATTATTTGAAAAGGCAAAAACTCTGTTTCCAGGAGGTGTAAATTCACCAGTAAGAGCCTTTCGTTCAGTGGGTGGAAATCCTGTTTTTATTGAAAGGGGTGATGGGTGCAATGTCTGGGATGCAGACGGCAATAAATACATTGACTTTTGTTGTTCCTGGGGCCCATTAATCCTTGGACATAACAATGAAAAAGTAAGAACAAAAGTAGTTCAAACCATTGCAAATGGTACATCTTTTGGCGCACCCACCCGTCTTGAAAATGAACTGGCTGAGTTGATTCTTTCAAACCATAGATTTATAGAAAAATTACGTTTTGTAAGTTCCGGAACTGAAGCTGTTATGTCTGCAATTCGTTTGGCAAGGGGCTTTACAGGAAGGAAAAAAATATTGAAATTTGAAGGTTGTTACCATGGACATGCGGATTCGTTGCTGGTAAAAGCAGGTTCAGGGCTTGTAACATTTGGAACATCATCCTCAGCAGGAGTTCCGGAGGCATTTACAAACGAGACTCTTGTTGTGCCCTTAAATAACAGACAGGCTGTTGAAAAAGCTTTTGCTGAGTTTAAAGATCAAATTGCTTGTATTATCATTGAACCTGTACCTGCTAATAATGGTTTACTTATCCAGGAAAAAGAATTCCTTACATTTTTAAGGGAAATATGCTCGGCCAATGGTACATTATTGTTTTTTGATGAAGTGATATCAGGTTTCCGTTTGGGATTTGAAGGTGCAGCAGGATTTTATAATATCAAACCCGATATTATTACATTTGGGAAAATAATCGGAGGTGGATTGCCTGTTGGTGCATATGGCGCAAGCGCATTGATAATGTCTCACATCTCTCCTGAAGGAAATGTATACCAGGCTGGTACTCTTTCAGGAAATCCTGTTGCCATGTCTGCAGGAATAGCCCAACTCACAGAATGCCTTAAAAAAGAATTTTATTCAACGCTTGAAGCAAAAACAAATTTATTTATCGGTATTATTAATAATCATAGTGTTAATAAAGGTTATGAATTCAAAATTTTCAGCATTGGATCCGTTTTCTGGTTTGCATTTACATTAAAAAAAGCAATTCGTTCTGCCGAAGAAATCGACTCTCGTAGTATGGATAAATTCAAAATATTTTATTGGGAACTTTTAAACAGGGGTGTATATATAGGTCCATCCGGTTATGAAGTTGGTTTTATTTCAGAGGCTCATAATGAAAAGGACCTTAATGAAGCAGCTTTCAGGGTTTGTGAAGCGCTTGACTTAACTTTTTCCACATAAAAATCAATAGAAATAATTCTTTTTTATTCTGAAAATAAAATACTAAAGCTTTAAAACAAAGTGAAAAATAAGTTTTAATGCACTTTAGAGGTTTTATGGCAACTATCATTTATTCTGATTTTATTTCTTAAATTTATACGAAAGCGATCTTTCTATTTAAAGATTTGAATTATCAGATAAATTATGGAGACACGATATATTATCCCCTCCCAAACCAGAATAGGTCATATTCATTTAAAAGTTTCTGACTTGGAACGGGCATTGAATTTTTATTGTGAACTTCTTGGCTTTTCTCTTATAACTAAAATGGGAAATGATGCTGCATTTATTTCAGCAGGTGGATACCATCACCACATTGGATTAAATACCTGGTATAGCAAAAACAGTTCTCCTTCTGCATTAAGAAGTACCGGATTATTTCATTTTGCAATTTTATATCCTACTAGAAAAGACCTTGCCACTGCTTATAAAAGACTTTTAGATTTTCATTATCCTATTACTGGTTCAGCTGATCATGGTGTGTCAGAAGCAATTTATTTTAATGATCCTGACAGGAATGGTGTGGAATTATATTGGGATAGGCCCATGGAACAATGGCCAAAAAAAGCAGACGGAACAATTAATATTTATACCGCTGAACTTGATTTAAGTAGTTTGTTAAATGAACTTGTCTAGCTACAATTTTGATTGAAAAAACAAAAATTGTATTTCAATATTATTTAAGTAATTATTCTAAATAATGATAAAACAAATAGTGTCATTAATTTTCACCACTGCTTTTAGTATTAAAGCAATCCATTTGTGGATATTGTTCTTCAGGATAAGTATTTCTACATTTATGTTAACCCATGGTTTGCCTAAATTATCGAAATTAATGTCTGGAGACTACGAATTTGCAGATCCTCTTGGTATTGGCATGATAACTTCACTAGTATTAGCAAGCTTTTCTGAAGCAATATGTTCTATCTTTATTTTATTTGGTGCTTTTACTAAAATTGCAACTATACCCCCAATTATTACTATGGCGGTTGCAGCATTTATCGTTCATCAGTTTGATCCTTTTAGTAAAAAGGATTATCCTTACTTTATCTTTTGACTTTCCTAACTATTTTCATAGTAGGTAGTGGAAAATACAGCTTTGACGAATTGATTCAAAAAAAAATAACAAAAAAACAGAAGGAATTTAATTAATTGGGGCTTGTTTTCTTACCTGAATTAAACCACTTGCCAAAATTTAATCCTTAAAAAATTTGAGCCCCTTTTTTCAACCTCTATAATTTAATGTAAGAGAATTAATCATTCCAAACACCCTTATTTACCTGAAAATAAACACAAAGATCATTATAAGCAGAAAAATTCATTGAAAACAGGGGGAAATAGTTTTTTTTTATACATCGCATTGAAAATCAGGCAAAAAAAAATATTGAATCAGTTGAAAACATGATAATTCTTATGCTACATTTGCGGCAAACAATCTCACAAAATGAAAACAATTATTAACACCGCTTTAGGTGCAGTTTTATTAGGCTTAGTTGCCTGTGGCCCAAGTGCCGAACAAGTTGAACAACAAACTCAGGATTCTATTAGAATTGCTGATTCAATTCAAGCTTCAATTATTGCTGCTGAAGTTGAAGCAATGAGAATCCAGGATTCTATTGCTATTGCTGAAGCTGCACCAGTTGATACAACAGTTGTTGTTCAATAACTTTTAATTCTGAAACTAAGAAAGTAAAACTTCTTACAGAAACAAAAAAGGCTGTCCATATGGATAGCCTTTTTTGTTTAATTTAAATTCTTATTTTAAAAATTGGAATCAAAAACAAGCAAAAGCAAAAATTGAATTAACATAGTTGATTCAATCCAAAAAGAATAATAATATTCATTGTTTTCTTTTTTTACAAAAGAAATTACAAAACCTGTAATAATAGCAGATAAAATAAGTGCAGTAATTATTCCTGGATCAGTAGCAAACCAAGTTTTTTCTAAAAGTGTATTGAATGAGAAAACAATTAATAAAAAAAAGGATAAATATTTGGTTTTTTCTACACCCAAAATCATAGGAATTGTTTTAACATTTAGAATTTCATCCTGTTTCATATCCCTTATGTCGAAGGGAAGGGTAATGGCAAAAAGAAAGAGCATTCGTTCTAAAGAAATAACAAAAATGTAAGTATTAGAAAAATCACTTCCATATTCAATTATTGGAAGCCATACTGTAACTGCAGTCCAAGTTAGAGCTATAAGCACTATTTTAAAATAAGGAACACCCCTTAATTTTTTAAATCTTCCTTTTAAAAAAGGTAAAATCTGGTGCATATCCATAGCATACCATACCGACAGAAAGCCAAAAGGCAGGAGCAGTACTATGCTTTCTATTTTATTTTTAAACCAGAAAACAAAAACAAGGGATGCTGCAATGAAAGCTATTATGGTTATATAAGCAAGCATTTTTCTATGGTTGGCAATCCATTTGTGACGGACAGACAAAAGAGCATGCTCACTTATTTGAGAAGGAATAATTCGCTGGAAGTTATAGACAGCAAGGGATGAAAAAAAAACAAAAACTTCCAGGTAAAATCCTTCATTTACTTGAAAGATTATTTTTGTGCAAAAAGCAAGGCAAGCGGCACAAAGGGAAACAAAAACATTGCTGAAAATCAATAAATCTACTGCTCTTTTTAAGGTATGCAATTCTATTAATCTCCTATCAGATTATTATTATTAAGGATATGGAAAGTTGCAACTCCCGCTAAAACACCAATTAAACTTCCTTTTATTGCATTTTGTATTCGTTTATTCTTTGCCACTCGTTTATACCCTTGTATGTATGTTATTTCTTTTAGGTATTCAACATTTGAAACTCTCTTTTTTCTAATTTTAATCCCCGGAATTGTATGAACACCTGAAGATACAAATGGCACAAGAAGTAAAAGAAAATCTCCGGCTAGAAAAAATCCTCCGGTGGCAGCTAATGTAAAACCTATTAAAGTAGCACCTGGAGCTCGATGGTAATTATACGCATCCTGTTCTCCCATTACAAAATAATGCATTTCAGATGCTGAAAAATAATCACCTCTTATGGTATCCTGGGTATAAAGAATCTGAGTATGTCCATCACCATAGGAAATGGAAAAAATTCTGTATGTCTCTAATTCCTTTATAATTGTTTTATTTTTTTTCTTGCTTTCATAAATTACTTGAGATTCGTTAATAGTTACAACCTTACCATCCATTGTCCGTCCATTCATTAGCCATATTACATCCTGACCTTTTGAAAAAGGCATTAATAGGAGTACAAATGAAATAAACAACAGAATTTTTCTTTTTAACATTAAAAGGGCAAATTAAAAACAACTATCAAAGGTATGGAATAAAAATGCCGTTGCAAATGTTAAAAAATAAACCCCCTGCAACCTTCATTCAAGCAAACTTTATATTAATTTTGCCCCTTTCCATATTAACTGAATCAATCCTAAAATTTATGACCACTGATAATTTTGTTTCCAGACATAATGGTCCACGTGAAAAAGAAATTTCTTTCATGCTTGATCGTATTGGCGTTTCAAGTCTTGATGAATTAATTGAACAGACCATTCCTGGTTCTATTAGGCTAAAAAAGCCATTAAACCTTCCTAATGCATTATCTGAATTTCAATACAGCAAACATATTAAACAAATTGCTGCAAAAAATAAACTCTACAAAACTTTTATAGGTTTAGGTTATAATGGTTGCATTACTCCACCGGTAATTCAAAGAAACATTTTGGAAAATCCAGGCTGGTATACTGCATACACGCCCTATCAGGCTGAAATCTCTCAAGGAAGATTAGAAGCTCTTCTTAATTTCCAAACCATGGTTACAGACCTTACTGGTATGGAAATGGCTAACGCTTCTTTATTGGATGAAGCTACAGCTGCGGCAGAGGCAATGACAATGTTCTACAATACCCGTTCCCGAGAGGCTTTAAAAAACGATGCACACGTTTTTTTTGTTTCCGATTCCTGTTTTCCACAAACCATTGATGTTCTAAAAACAAGAGCCCTGCCACTTGGTATAGAGTTAATCATTGGCAACCATACTGATTTAGATTTTGAGAACCTGCCACTGGAAAGAAAGAACAAAATATTTGGAGCACTTCTTCAGTATCCTGATGCTGAGGGAAAGATAAACGATTATAAAAAATTTACAGATTCTGCTCATCAAAATGGTGCATTGGTTGCTGTTGCCACAGATTTATTAAGCCTTGCTTTATTGACCCCTCCTGGTGAATGGGGAGCTGATGCAGTGACTGGTAATTCACAGCGTTTTGGAGTTCCACTTGGTTATGGTGGTCCACATGCTGCTTTCTTTGCTACAAGAGAGGATTTTAAAAGACATCTTCCCGGAAGAATTATAGGTGTTTCTGTTGATATGCAGGGGAATACCGCCCTTAGAATGGCCTTACAGACAAGGGAACAACATATAAAAAGAGATAAGGCTACCTCAAATATTTGTACGGCACAAGCCCTTTTAGCCATTATGGCCTCTATGTTTGCTGTTTATCATGGACCTGAAGGAATAAAAAAAATTGCGGAAAAAGCACACGCAGCTGCAGTCTTGCTTTCCACCAAATTAGAAGAGCTTGGATTTATTGTTGAAAACAAACAGTTCTTTGACACCATTAAAGTTGGTCTTCCTGATACTGTAAATGCTAACACGATTGAAGAAATAGCATTGAAAAACGAAATCAATTTTAACTATATTGATACCTCAAACATTGGAATAAGCCTTGATCAAACAACAGATATTGAGGAAATTAATCTAATTTTAGAAGTATTTTCATCCGCATTAAATACAGAATTCATTCCAGTAACAACTGAGGATTTGGTTTTGGTAAAAACAACACTGGATAAATCTTTTTGCAGAACTTCAAAATACCTTTCACATCCAGTATTCAGCAGTTTTCATTCTGAAACAGAAATGATGCGGTATATTAAAAGGCTTGAAAACAAAGATCTTTCTCTTACCCATTCAATGATTCCCTTAGGTTCATGTACAATGAAACTAAATGCAGCGGCTGAACTTTACCCCATTACAATCCCTGAATTTGCAGGTTTGCACCCTTTTGTACCTGTTGATCAGGCACGCGGCTATGCACAGGTGTTAGAAGATCTTGAAATAGCACTTTGTGAGATTACAGGTTTTGCTGCTATGTCCTTTCAACCTAATTCCGGAGCACAGGGTGAATATGCAGGGCTTATGGTTATAAGGGAATATCACAAAAGCCGTGGTGATACTCATCGCGATGTCTCACTTATTCCATCTTCTGCCCATGGCACTAATCCTGCAAGTGCTATAATGGCCGGAATGAAGGTAGTGGTTGTAAAATGTGATGAATATGGAAATATTGACATTAACGATCTTCGACAAAAAGCAGAACAATATAAAGATACTTTATCTTGCCTGATGGTTACCTATCCTTCAACACATGGTGTATACGAGGAGGGGATTATTGCAATTACAAACATTATACATGAAAACGGTGGACAGGTTTATATGGATGGTGCAAATATGAATGCTCAAGTGGGTCTTACAAGCCCGGGGAACATTGGTGCAGATGTTTGCCATTTGAACTTGCATAAAACCTTTGCAATACCCCATGGAGGCGGAGGCCCAGGAATGGGACCTATAGGTGTTGCCACTCACCTTGTACCCTTTTTACCTGCACACAAAATTATTAAGACTGGAGGAAAAAGTGGCATTACGGCTGTTTCCGCTGCCCCTTTTGGCAGCAGCCTTATTCTTTTGATTTCATATGGATATATTAAAATGCTGGGCGGACAAGGTGCAACAGAGGCAACCAAAGTGGCCATTTTAAACGCAAATTATATAAAAGAGCGATTAAAGGATGATTACAGTATTTTGTATGTTGGAAAATCAGGAAGAGTTGCGCATGAAATGATACTTGATTGCAAGGAGTATAAAAAAAATGCCGGGGTTGAGGTTTCAGATATTGCCAAAAGATTAATGGACTATGGCTTTCATGCCCCAACTGTTGCTTTTCCAGTAGTGGATACACTTATGGTAGAGCCAACAGAAAGCGAATCTCTTTCAGAACTTGATCGTTTTTGCGACACAATGATTTCTATAAAAGGAGAAATTCAAGAAATAGCAAGTGGAAAAGCTGATATGAAAGACAATGTGCTTAAAAATGCACCCCATACATCTACAGTTGTAATAAATGACAACTGGAATCATTCCTATTCAAGAGAAAAGGCTGTTTATCCACTTCACTGGTTAAGAAACAGTAAGTTTTGGCCCTCCGTAAGCAGGATTGACAATGCATTTGGCGATAGAAATCTTATTTGCAGTTGTCCTGCAATTGAAACTTATGCCGAACCTGTGATTTAAACATTTATTGATTTTTGTGGTTTTGAAGTTTAGGGAATAATTCTATTTCTTCTTCATTTCCTTTATGAAAAAAATTATGAGCAAGAATTTTATTGAAGAGTTGCAATGGAGAGGAATGATTCATGATGTAACCCCCGGAACTAGTGAATTATTAAAAAAGGAGTTAAGTTCTGCCTATGTAGGAATTGATCCCACAGCAGATTCCTTACACATTGGCCATCTTGTTTCTATCATGATGCTCAAACATTTTCAGATAGCAGGACACAAGCCAATTGTTTTGCTTGGAGGTGCAACTGGAATGATCGGTGACCCTTCGGGAAAGTCTGAAGAAAGAAACCTGCTTTCGGAGGATATTCTCAGATTTAATGAAAAATGCCTTACTCAACAATTAGGGAAATTTTTAAATTATAACTCCGGGAAAAATTCAGCGGAAATAGTCAATAATTATGACTGGTTTAAAGAAATGAATTTTCTTGCTTTTTTACGTGAAGTAGGTAAACATATTTCTGTAAACTATATGATGGCAAAGGATTCTGTACAGAAAAGACTTGAAACAGGTATTTCTTATACCGAATTCACCTACCAGCTTGTTCAAGGATATGATTTTTATTATTTATTTAAGGAAAAAGGCTGTAAATTACAGATGGGTGGCTCAGATCAATGGGGTAATATTTTAACAGGAACAGAACTTATTCGAAGAAAGTGCGCTGGAGAAGCCTTTGCAATTACTTGTCCATTAATAACTAAAGCAGACGGTGGAAAATTTGGAAAAACAGAAAGCGGAAACATATGGCTTGATCCTAAAAAAACTTCCCCTTACAGGTTTTACCAATTTTGGCTTAATACTTCAGATTTAGATGCTAGTAAATATATACGAATTTTCACCCTGCTAAACAAGGAAGAAATTGAAGCTTTAGAATTAGAACATGCCACTGCCCCACATCTTAGGGTTTTACAAAAAGCTTTGGCAAATGAAATAACCATTCTTGTTCATTCCCAAAAGGATTTACAAAGAGCCATTGAAGCATCAGAAATACTGTTTGGTAAAGGAACGGCAGAATCACTTAAAGAATTACCAGAAACTGATTTGTTAGATGTTTTTATAGGAGTTCCTCAAATGGAAACCAATAGAAATGAATTACAAAAAGGTATTAACATTGTTGAATTTTTATCTGACAAAACCTCCATTTTTTCTTCAAAGGGAGAAGCCAGGAAAATGATACTAGGGGGCGGAATTGCTATAAATAAAATCAAAATTGAAAATCCTGATGATTTAGTTACTTCAGCAAACCTTTTAAATGATAAATATATTCTGGTGCAAAAAGGAAAGAAAAATTATTTCTTGGTTCGTGCCGTTTAATATTTAATACTGATCACTACTCACCGCAATTTATACTTCTGAATAAGCTTTAATAAAGCATAGATTCTTTAGTTTCTAATCTATCCAATAATATGTTATTGCGAATGAAGAAAGAATCCACAAAAAGAGGTTAAACAAAGCTCCTGAGCGAAAAAAATCAGTGTACTTATATTTACCGGGTCCATAAATCATTGTATTTGTCTGGTAGCCTATAGGGGTTAGAAAACTCGTTGATGCAGCAAACAAAATGGTAAAAAGCATAGCTTTGGGATTAATATCCATGAATTTAGCCATGCTCAACGCAATGGGGCCAAGAAGCACAGCAGCGGCATTGTTGGATAAAATTTCCGTTACTAAAGTAGTAGTTAAATAAAGCAGAGCCACCATAAAGAAAGGTCCTGAACTACCAGTAATACCTAATATTCCTTGGGCCAAATAAGTTGCAGCGCCTGATTTTTCAAGGGCAAGACCAAGAGGGATAATTCCTGCCAGAAGGAAAAATATCTGCCAATCCATTTCTTTATAGGCTTTTCTAATACTAATGCATTTTGTTAAAAACATAACTACAACTCCGGCAAGAGCCCCTATCATTATATTTAAAACATCAAAGGTTGCAAGAGCAACTACAGCTACAATAATGCCAACGCTAATAATCATTTTATTCTTTGGAAATTTTTTCTCCTCAAGCTCACTGATAATAATAAAATCTCTTGTGGATTGCAAAGCATCTAACCTGTCTTTTGAACATTCAATAAGGAGAGAATCACCAAAACGCAGGGTAATATCCCGCAACTTTTTTTGTAGGGTTTCGCCATCACGTCTTACAGCTAAAGTATTTGCATTATACCTGCTTCTGAAACGCGCGTTCCTAATTGTTTTGCCATTTAAAAATGAATCAGGTGAAATAATGGCTTCGATTAATACCAAATCTTCATTTTTGAGCCAATCGTCATATATATTCTGGCTGGCTTTTATTGAAATGCCAACAGCACCACTAACCTCAAGGAGTTTATATACATCTCCCTTTACCAGCAAAATATCACCTTCATTTAGGGTTTTTCTTTTTAATGGCAAATACCAAGGTACGCCTTCCCTTAAAACTTCCAGTACCTCAATATTGTATTTTTCGTCTAGCTGTATTTGTGATAAAGTTTGACCAATAAAAGGAGAATCTGGTAAAATAATCATCTCGGTTAAGTATTCCTTTAATTCATAATCCTTACTAACAGGTTCTGGTTTTCTTCTTGCTGGAATTAAAAATCTTCCTATAAATGCCATGTATAAAATCCCTGAAAATAAAAAAACAATACCCAATTGAGAAAATTCGAACATAGAGAATGATCCATAACCAGAATTTTTGGAAATTTCACTTATCAAAAGATTGGTTGAAGTTCCAATTAATGTGCAGGTTCCCCCGAGCATTGCTGCAAATGATAGGGGTATAAGTAATTTAGAAACACTTATATTCCTTGCATGAGCAACTTTTAAGGCTATTGGGATAAACACAGCAATTGCAGCTGTATTGTTGATAAATGCAGAAATTATTCCCGTGCTTATCATCATTACAACAATGATTTGAACTTCACTCTTGCCAACAATTTTTAAAAGGTTATTACCCAGTAGGCTTACAACACCAGTATTCTGTAATCCTGCACTTAAAATTAACAGTGCTAAAACAGTTATAGTGGCGGAATTGCTGAACCCTGAAACGCCTTCCTCAGGCGTTAGTACACCTGATACCATGAGCAGAACCATAATAATCATAGAGGTTACATCTACACGAACAAGCTCGGTAACAAATAAAACCAAACCTATAACTATTATAGCCAGAACAGCTATAATTTCATAACTCATAGAAGGAAGTTTTGCAATAAAAATTAATCAATATTCTAAAATTAACTATTTTTTCCATACAAGAATACTGTTTAAAACAAACTACTATATCAAAAGATTGCATCCTCTAATATCGCTATGATCAAACCTTCCTAATACTTCAAATGTTCCGTCATCAAATGTTTTTCCTAAATCCTGGGTTGAGATAAACGAACAGGAATTAATATTTGCAAAGTCAATTACATTTATGCCCCCGGTTTTATAATTACTCAAAAATTCGAAAGGATCTTGAGTGTTTCGAATTAATATTTTCATCCAGGGAGGGCATCTAAAAACGCCATTACTCAAAGAATAAGCTTGTGAAAGAAGCTCTGTCATTCCATATTCAGAATGAATACCATGCACATTAAAAGCTTCGGATAAAATGCTATGAACCTCCTCACGAATCATTTCCTTTTTTCTTCCTTTCATTCCTCCAGTTTCTATAATAATGGTGGTTTTTAAACCATATTTAAACTCCTGGGCAAAATCAATCAACGCGAATGTAACTCCAAAAAGCAGCGTTTTTTGTCCCTTTGATTCTTGAATTTTTAGTTTTTCAATTAAATCACCTGTGTTATTGAGATAAAAACCACTATCAGGATTATTTGATCTT
Source organism: Bacteroidota bacterium (assembly GCA_013696965.1). Lineage (NCBI taxonomy): Bacteria > Pseudomonadati > Bacteroidota > Bacteroidota bacterium. The sequence goes on from JACCXN010000009.1 coordinate 188,097, forward strand.
TCAATTAAATCCTTCACCATATATATTAGTGAAGAACCATCTCGTTCCAAATAGGAGGGAAGAAGAGCAAGAATGCAATAATCCGAAGGATCTCCATAGAATAATTTAAAGCAGTGAATGTAACTTTGTTTGTAAACAGAGAGATCTGAGATGTAATGAGAACTTTGAATTGTGCTTGTTGTAGCGCTGCTTTTAAAAATAATTTCTTCATTCCTGGTTCCACTTACAATCTTTAATCTTTTAAAAAAATCTATTGGTAAAAAAGGAATTGCTAAAACATCTTTTACATTTTGGGGCGATTTACCCAATAAGGCACAAAATTTGTTGTATTCCAAATTGTTTAGATATTGATACTGAAATATTTTCAGGGCTGTTTCGTTAAAAGAATCAATATCATGTGGAAAAAAAATTTCCCTCGTATTTATTGTATTATCAGGCAAAGTATTTAAGTTTTGATAAATCCTTTAAAAATTTTAATTTTACTTCAATAAAAAACAATTGAATGAATTTTTTCTCAAAAATACACTTTCTTCCCTTATTACTGCTAGTTATATCCTTAACTGGCTGTATGAAAAAAGTTGATTATCCCAATGAACCAATTGTCAAATTCAAGGAATTTGTTAGGTTTAATAACGATTCTGCATGGTTTGTATTTTCTTTCACTGATGGAGATGGAGACATTGGATTGAAAAGTAGTGACATTGATAAACCTTTTCATATAGAAGGTGAGCATTATTATAACTTTTATATGGATTATTATGAAAAACAAAACGGGGAATTTGTAAAAATCACTTTAGCCATTCCATTTTCATACCGCATTCCCTATATCACTCCTGAAGGGAAAAACAAATCATTGCAAGGAGAGATTTTAGTACGAATTCCTTTTGAATATATGGACTCCTCATCCCCTTATGATACAATTAAATACGCTGCATTTATTTATGATAGAACCTTAAATAAAAGCAACACAATTGAAACTCCCGAGATTGTTGTTCAAAAATAATTACCAGCCCTTTATTAAACAGAAAAATTACCGGATTTTTTTGAAAACTTAGCCATTTCCCTGCAATTATTGGCATTTTGAAATCAGTCTCATTTTAGTTATATTTAAGTATAATTTAATCAAATTATTAATCTTAAATATATTAAAATGGAAAACACGGCATACATTGGTTTAGAAGTAGAATCCCTTAAGGGTCTGTCCTACAAATTGAACGACTTACTTTGCAATTATCAATTGTTCTACATGAACCTTAGAGGTTTTCATTGGAATATAAAAGGGGACAAATTCTTTGAACTTCATGCTAAATTTGAAGAACTGTACAACGATTCATTAGAGAAAATCGATGTGATTGCTGAAAGAATCAAAACCCTTGGTTTTACCCCAACCCATGCATTTTCTGATTATATAGAAATTTCTAAAGTAAAAGAAGTGAAAAACCTTGGTGATGGAAAAGCTGCTGTTGAATCGATTTTAGATTCTCTTAAAATTATAATTTCTATTGAAAGAGAAGTGCTTGAATTTTCAGTTGAGGCAAATGACGAAGGCACTAATGCCTTAATGAGTGATTATTTAAGGGGTCTGGAAAAACATGTATGGATGTTTAATGCTTATTTGGGAGAAAAATAATTTTTAACGAATTTGTATTTCATTTGATTACCCCCTGAATTAGCATTGGTATACTGTTAAGTATTGATGTAAATTATCACGAAAAGACTTTTTTTGAGTATCCCATTTTATTGTTTCATATTAATTTGACAAAAAAAATGGAACACTCCCACTTTTCTGGATGTTTAACCTCAATACTTAACTGATTATACAGGCTTTTCAACCCAATCTCCATGAATCTTTATTAAATCAACCAGGGCATCCACAGCCTCTACCGAAGCAATATTCTTTTTAACAACTTCCCTTCCTTTGTAAAGGGTTATTTTACCAACACCCGTTCCTACATAACCATAATCTGCATCAGCCATTTCTCCTGGCCCATTTACTATGCATCCCATGATTCCTATTTTTATCCCTTTAAGATGGTCTGTTACCTGCCGAATACGTGCAGTGGTTTCTTGTAAATCAAACAAAGTTCTTCCACAAGAAGGACAGGAAATATACTCGGTTTTAGAAATCCTTGTTCTCGTTGCTTGAAGAATATTAAATGCTGTATTATTTACATTTTTAAGGCTGCCGCAATCAATTGTCTGAATCCATATTCCATCTCCGAATCCATCAATAAACAAAGAGCCTATATCAGTTCCTGAATAAAGTTGTAGATTTTCCTCGGTTAGCTGCTTATAATTTCTCCTTATTATTACGGGTTGTGAATTTTCCAATTCATTCAAAAGGAAAAAGAATGCTCTTTGCTCAGCCATACCATGTTTGGAAAAAGTATCGGCAATCAGAACTGCGGTGTTATCATTCTTAATTTGATTTAAAAACTCACTGCTAATGGTATGAACATCTATAAGAATAAAATTTAATACAGTTGAATGACGCTCAGAAGAAAAATAGTCATTCCAGGAAAAAACAGGATACGCTCCTGGTTTATTAGCAAAAGATTTTTTCCAGGTTCCGGCATTATATATTATTCCAAGAGTTCCTGGAGTTTCAAAATCTATTTTATTCTCACCGGCATAAATAAAATCGCAGGCAGAATCTGCAATATTCCATTTATCAAGAGCAACAGAATAATTATAACCTACAGCAAATAAAGATGCCGCAGTAATTTTCTCTTTATGGCTAAAATCCGCAATTACTCTTGGAACATTTGATCCGCCAATATTTAATATTTCCCTTGTTTTTCTTTTGCGATATTCAAAAGGATTGTGAATTTCTAATGCCTTTTTATGTACTACTAATTCCTTAATTGAGCCACTTCTAGGTTTAATATATCTTTCTATGAGAGCCTTGGCAATAGGAATTTCAAATTCTGGTTCTTCAGTTAAAGAAACCCTAACTGTGTCCCCTATTCCATCCTCAAGAAGGGCTCCAATTCCAACTGCAGATTTAATCCTTCCGTCTTCTCCCTCCCCTGCTTCAGTTACTCCTAAATGCAAAGGATAGTTCATCCCAAACTCCATCATTTTATTAACCAAAAGCCGGTAAGCTTGAACCATAACCTGGGTATTGCTGGCTTTCATGGACAATACAATGTCATAATAATTATGATCTTCACAAATCCTCAAAAATTCCAATGCTGATTCCACCATTCCAAGGGGAGTATCTCCATAACGGTTTAAAATCCTATCCGAAAGTGAACCATGATTGGTTCCTATTCGCATGGCAGTACCATATTCCTTACAGATTTTAACAAGGGGAACAAACCGTTGGCGAATCCTCTCTAATTCTGCATTGTAAGCACTATTGGTGTATTCTATTACCTGAAATTTTTTCTTGTCAACATAATTACCTGGATTTACTCTTACTTTTTCTACAATACGTGCTGCAAGTTCAGCAGCATTAGGGGTAAAATGAATATCAGCAACAAGGGGGGTATTATATCCTCTTTTGATTAATTCCTTTTTTATGTTTTCCAGATTCCTGGCCTCGTTCATGCTCGGTGCTGTAATCCTTACCAGTTCACAGCCGGCCTCTATCATTCGAATTGATTGTTCAACAGTTGCAAAAGTATCCATGGTATCAGTGGTAGTCATGGATTGAATACGAATTGGATTATCTCCACCTATAGCCAAATTTCCTACCTTGACTACACGTGTCTTAAAACGTGAATATGCATTTAAATCATTACAGTACTGGTTGGAGGGAATGGTTTTCATTTTCTTGCTTTAACATACAAAGGTATTAAAAGAAGCTTTTATAGAAAACGATATTTTGAGCAATTGTTGTCAATTAAAATTTGACAACTAAATAAATGGATTAAAATGGGTTAACAAATTTCAGGCTTTTTGATTTTAATTTCAATCCAATTTTTATGATTGTAAATTGGTTTAACTTCTTCTTATTTCTTCCATTCTTTCCTGTCTTATTAGTTTTCCCGATGAATCATAATACAAAGCAAAACGATCAAGCCTTCTTTTTACCACTAAAATATAAGCAGAATCCCCCTTATCACCCACTTCGCAATTAACTCTGTAAACTTCTTCAATTTCCCATTTTCTAAACTCTCCATTTGACACTACTCTTTGAACGCCTTCAGGCAATTCATCCGCATTTATCCTTATAACGGCCTTTCTATCATCAAAAGTTTTTTCTTTTTGCTCAAAATCAATACTTTCATTGCTGTTTTGTGCCTTTAAAAAAGGAAATGAAAAGACAAACACAAGTAAAAACAACATCTGTTTCATGCTCTATTTTTTTAGTTAATTGCTATTTGAAAATAAAAACAACAGGTACGGAATAATCCGCACCTGTTGAATATTGAATTACTTATTACCAGGTTTCATTCCACCCTCAACATCTTCTTGTCTTACAAGTTTTCCGTCTTCTGAAAAATGTAAAATTTTAGTCTCTTCCCCTCTTTTTACTCTTACGGCATAATCACCTACCCCTTCTTCTATTTCATAAGCCTGTTCAATTTCCCATTCCCTGAATTCCTCTGTTTGCAAAGTAGTTTGCACCTCATTAGGAAGATCTTCCCTATCAATGGTTGTCATTTCCTGCTGCTGTTGCTGCATGTTCTGATCTTGTTGGGCATAACTAAAGCCTATTGTGGCTACTGCCATACTTATTATCATTACTATCTTTTTCATTTTTCTTTTTTTTAAATGGATAAATAATTATTATGCTAAATACCATTTGAAAAATTATGCCATTTAAACAAACTTGGCCACAGTGGACTTTAGGCCTTAAACAACATTCCATTTGAGTCCAAAAAGAGAACATAATTCCAAAAAAGGGAAAGCACGGTTTGTATTCAATATGATTTGAAAAAAAACAAGATCCACTATATTAAGCCTTCATTAGGATTTGTAAATCCAAACTGATTAAAAACTTTTGTTTGGTGTGAAAAACAGCATGGCAAGCGTTTAAGAAGCTGACAAAGAAAAACTCAGAATAAATTCAAAATCCAAACAGGTTTTTACTTTCTTTACGTTTACATTAAACATTAAATTCAATTTTATGCTACGTATTTTATTCTTTTTATTGATTCTGATTTCATTTATTTCCTGCGGTGACAAAACCTATTTACCACAATCAACAGGCAAAACAGGTGAATTGTTGGTAGTAATAAATGACAAGAATCTTGAAACAGAGGCTGGAAAGAGTATAAAAAACATTTTTGGTCAATACCAAAATGGACTTCCTCAGGAAGAAACTGTATTTACTGTAATCCCATTTCCGGAAAATGCTTTTAGTAAAATTTTACAAAGGCATCAGAATATTTTTATTGCCGATATTTCCAGCAAAAACACCCTATCCAGCTTTTCTGTAAAAAAAAATGTATGGGCCGAAAATCAATTGTATTTAAAAGTTTCCGCTCCTGATGATTCAGCTTTTGCTGACATCCTTTTTAAAAACAGGGAGCTTCTTTTGGGTTATTTTCTGGAAATTGAATTAGAGCGTCTTGGGAACACAATTAAAAAAGCACAAAACAAGCCTGTTCAGAAACAGCTTATGGACAATCATCAAATAGACTTGCTAATACCAAAAGGATACAATATTGTAATGGATACCTTAAATTTTGTTTGGCTAAAATATGATACCGAAAAATCATCCGGTGGGAATATGCATCAGGTTAATAGAAACTTACTTTTATACTACCAGGACTATACCAGCGAAAGCATGTTTAACCTTGATTTCCTTTTGAATTTCCAGGATTCAATTACAAAAAAATATGTACAGGGCCCCACAATAGGTTCTTATATGAAAACAGTTGAGCAATATCCTGTCCACAAAAAACCTTTTAATCTAAATGGAAATTATGCTGTTGAACTAAGAGGGCTTTGGCACCTACAAGGCGATTTTATGGGAGGGCCATTTTTGAACTACTCAACTGTGGATACAACAAATAATAAACTTATATCCATGGTTTCATTTATTTATGCCCCAAATTTCGATAAAAGGGAATATTTAAGGGAGTTGGAAGCTATAATGCGAACAGTTCATATTAAATAAAACAGATTGAATTACTGCGATTTTAACTTTTAATTATTGATAAAACAGGAAATTGCTAAAATGTCACTGCCAATTAAATGCAAACATGGAAAGTAAACTCTATTTCAGTATTAGAAGAATATGGGTGTTGAATAAGTAGTAAAAACATTTATTTATCTCTATTGATTAGTTACAGAAATTAATAGGCTTTTCTTTTAATTGTTCTTGATCCAATTAAAATCCAAAAAAAAAGCGCCTCGAAATTTTGAGGCCACTGAAAAAGTCTTTTTAAGAATTAAATGTTAATAAAAGGGAGTAGAAACGCAAGTTTATCTACTCCCTTTTTTGTATTTTGTATCAGATTCAAAAGCCTAATATACATGCTGGTACAACAAAAAGAATTTCAATTTAGTGAGTATAGTTCTCTTTATGATTTGATTGTACCAAAGCAGAATTTTCTCAGAAAGATTAATGACCTGATTGATTTTTCCTTTGTTTACGATGAATTGGTAAATAAATATTGTCACAATAATGGCCGTACAGCTGAAAGTCCAATTCGTATGTTTAAGTATTTATTGCTTAAGACAATTTATAATATATCTGATGTTGATGTTGTTGAGCGTTCACGATTTGATATGTCGTTCAAGTATTTTTTAGATATGTCACCTGAAGATGATGTAATCAATCCAAGTTCGCTCACAAAATTTAGAAAACTACGGTTGAAAGATACCGACTTGTTGAACCTCCTGATAAGTAAAACAGTCACCATTGCTATTGAAAAAGGAGTAATCCGTTCTAAATCAATCATTGTTGATGCTACCCATACGTTATCCAGATCAAATCCATTCTCAGCAATCGAAGTGTTAAGAGAACGCTCAAAACAACTTCGGAAAACTATTTATATGTATGATGAAGACTGGAAGGAACGTATGCCAAGAAAGAATGTTGACAATGATTTAGAAAAAGAGTTAGCTTATTGTAAAGAGCTAGAACGAATTGTTGAAAAAGAGCAATCCATCAGTTCAATTCCTGCGGTACAAGAAAAATTAAATATCTTAAAAGAAACTGTTGAAGACATTCAAGAAAACATCACATTATCAAAAGATGAGGATGCCAAAATAGGTCATAAATCCGCAGAGAGTTCATTCTTTGGGTATAAGACGCACTTAGCAATGACCGAAGAGCGCATAATAACGGCAGCCGTGGTAACATCAGGTGAAAAAGGAGATGGGCCAGAACTACCAAATCTTTTAGAAATTAGTCAGGAAAATGGCATTGAAGTTGACACAATTATAGGCGATGCAGCCTACTCAGGAAAAGAAAACATTAAATTAACTAGTGAGCAAAATATTAAAATAGTAGCTAAACTCAATCCATCAATTACGCAAGGTTTTAGAAAAAACGAAGACAAATTTGATTACAATAAGGATGCAGACATGTTTGTATGTCCTGCAGGCCACATCGCTATACGAAAGGCCAGACAAGGGAAAAAGAACAGAGGAAAAAACCAAGCAGATACATACTATTTTGATGTTGAAAAGTGTAAAACATGCCCGTTAAGAAAGGGTTGTTATAAAGAAGGAGCAAAGACAAAAACTTACGCTGTAACCATAAAATCAGATATTCACAAAGAACAAATTGCTTTTCAAGAAACAGAATACTTCAAAGAAAAAGCGAAACATCGCTACAAAATAGAAGCAAAAAATGGGGAGTTGAAAAATGTACATGGTTATGGAAGGGCAATATCATATGGAATAAATAACATGCAAATGCAAAGTGCCATGGCAATTTTTACGGTAAATCTCAAAAGAATTATAAAGCTAACTTCGTAAAACATAAAACGAGGTTAAATCACCTAAAAAAGTGCGTTTGAAACCATTTAAACGACTTCCATAAAAAAAACAAGCAACTAAAAGTCAGTCATAAAAAAAGCGATTAAGCTAAAGATTTCTTTAAACTTAATCGCTTTTTAAAAAATTACTGAAAAAACGAGATGCTTTTTCAGTGGCCTCTAAAAACTAACCTGACGTTTTGATGGCTCTTGCGGACAGTCAGGAAGATTTTTCTAAAGTGAACGACTGTTTTTATTGGCCCAATGACATAACTAAAACTTAATTAATCTATCTTTGCACTGTGAAAAGCAGCATCAGAATTTTAAGCGTATTTTTTTTAACAGCAATTTATTTCTTCGCAATTAGCGTTGTTACTAAGTCGCTTGGTCATTCTGATTTCCATAACGAGCAACAATCATCGCAAGAAAAATATTTTTCAGATTTCTCAACGAAACTTTTCTGCCATAATTCACAGTCTGAAAGTTTAGTTAACAGTTTCAATAATCTACCTCTCCCAAGTTTTAAAAATCCATTTAACGGACTTTGGGCAATAACCAAAGCAACTGAACAATTATTTGGAACAGCATTTTCTCAATACACCAATATTTCGAGAAATTTTCTGATACAACATCGGAAAGCAGAAATCATTTTTCCCTTCCATTACTTTTGGTAATCCGTTTTTTTTAGTTGTCAGCAATGCAAAAAATTGGCATCTGACTTAATTTTTGAAGGTTTTGCAATAATGCAAGGCTCAATTTACAATTTATGAATTTAAAAAAACTAAAAAATGGATTTAGGAAGCGCCATCATTGGAGCTATTTTGATAGCTATCTGCATTGTGCCATTTATATTAATGAGCCGAGGCAGAAAAAAAAGAGAAAAACAAATATTACAATCTCTAACAGACATTGCAGTGCAACATAACTGCCAAATAAGTCAACACGAATTTTGTGGTGACTTTGTAATTGGAATTGACGAAGCCAAAAACTTTGTGTTCTTTCATAAGCAAAGGAAAGACAGGGTAATTGAACAATTCATTGACCTAGCCAAAATTCAAAACTGCAAGGTTATTAACTCAAACCAGACAATTACCAACAAAGATGGAAACTACAAAGTAATTGACAAACTTGAATTGAGTTTTATTCCAATTGCCAAGGAAAAGACAGAGATAACATTGGAGTTTTTCAATAGTGATGTTTCCTTATAGCTTTATGGAGAGTTCCAATCAATTGAAAAATGGTCGAAACTTATTGACGACCGACTTAAAAACAAAAAGTAATTAAGATTAAGCCCTGTGGGCAGACCATAGGGCTTTTTTTACTAAAGGACGGACTGCCGATAGACAAGCCAGGCTCAACAAAAAGCTCATTGCCATGCTTGCGTATCACAAGACACATCTCACAAAGACCGCCACACTTTAAAAAACAAAAGAGGTATTTCTCCATCCAAATTTCTGCAATATTTTTATAAATAGCCTGTTTTTTAGTGAAGTCGGCAGCTTAAACAATAAATTTTAATAAAATAGAGAAAAAGCCGTAAATTTGAGAAGGTTTAATTTTATAAGATATGAAATAGCCATGCACGAACCGTTCACAAACGCTAATGAATATAAAATGGCTATACCATATTACGATTAAAAAAACAAATTATATACATATGAAATAGCCATGCACGAACCGTTCACAAACGCTAATGAATATAAGATGGCTATATGTAAGTTTAAATTTTGGTAAATGAAAAGCCGAATTAGAAATAGTATTTTAATTAAAGTCATTTGGGGACTTTTGGGACTTCATTTCCTAAACATCAGTGTGGACAGTGCTGACCCTTACCCTGATTGTATTCCCGAAAACTTAACAATAAATGACCAAGAAAGTATCATTGAAATTGTTATTGAGAAAATTTTAGGTTTTGAAAACGCCATTAAAGAATATGACGACAACGACCGCGAAGACCATACTAATAAGGGTAATGTTAAAATAGAATTGCTTTTTCTTTCCACAGATGAGCCAATTAATTCTCAACCTAATCATGACAAAAGAACTCAGCGACACCTTGACTTTGAAGCCTATTTGACCAAAGGTTTTTATCAACTTGACACCCCACCACCCAAGATTTGATTTGTTTTTAACAATCCCAATACTGACTTCTATAATTAGTTGTCAGGAAATTTATTTATGCGGAAAAAACAAATCAAAATGAACATTAAAAACATATTGGTGTTAATAATTTTAATAGCACCATCAACATACTCAATGGCTCAAATTACTGATGCGGAAAAAGATAGTATTTATATTAAACATGTTGAAGACCATAGTGAGCCTGGTAAGGTCTTACACGCTGAACCGCTTTACATTGACCTGATACGAGACCTTGGGGCAAGAAAAGGAGAAAAGGAATGGAACATTGGCTTGGGTCTGACAGACAACTTAAATTTTGACTCTTATGAAGCCCTTATTGAGTATGAATGGGCACCGATTGACCGTTTAGGTTTAGAAGTGGAACTTCCATTTACCTTTTATTCACCTTTAAACGGTACAGAAAAAGATGCTACCCCTTTCAATCAATTGAATAGCATAAAAGTAGCTGCCCAATGGTCGTTTTTCGTGAATGAACCTATGGCCACATCAATGGCCCTTGGCTATATTAATGAGTTTGAACTTTCGGATTTTCGTCATTTTGGCAAACCTTTTATTAAGGGAAATGTTTACAACCCATTCTTAGTTGTTGCTAAACGTTGGGGAAACAATTTTCACTCATTGATTTATACAGGATCAATGATAGAGCAGAACTTTCTATCCAAGAAATTTCATACAACCTACAACATCAACACAAGTTTTCATTATATGATTACAGGAACAAGAAATTTCATTGGAGTTGAATTCAATAAAACATTGGACAATAGTGATTTTGATATGACTATACGGCCCCAAATGAGACTTGGGATAGCAGATAATTTATTGATTGGAATTGTAGCAGGAATACCAGTTAGCCGAGAAAATGAAAGATTTAGCTCTTTTGTAAGGTTAATATGGGAACCAGGACATTGAAATTTAATACAACGTTCTTGAACAGAAATAAAAACGAAAGAAAACAACTCTAATGTAGAGGATTTCATTAATAGTGTAACAAATGAACAAATGCGTAATGACAGTTTGATCATTCTCAAATTGATGCAAATGGTGACCAACCAAGAGCCGAAAACGTGGGGCAGTTCGATGATTAGATTTGGATATGTCGAAAGCGGGCAGTTACGTTTGTGTACGTTAAGAGTGTAAAGGAAACCTGATTACTGTTTACACGGCATCCGGGATTAAGTTGGCAGGAAGGAAATACAGGGTTTTGTATGGAACAAGAGGTTTATGTTTCACAATTGACAACAGCAGCAATGCGATGATTGATTATTATGAAATAAAATCACAGCCAATTACCAGAGTAATGGAATTATTTTCATACTGGAAATTGGTACATCCATAATGTAATTGTATTATTACATTTGTGATTAAACAAGAAGAGCCGTGTGAAGGGAGACTTCCAAGCACGGCTCTGTGAGAACGCAAGGGTGAATTGAAAATCACGAATACCAATGAGAAAAAATATAAAATGAGTAGATTCCCTTGCGTGACTCGATTAGCTGCAAGCACTGCGATAGATTTGGAACTTAATTTGTAGAAAAAATGAAGCAAGAAAATTTGTTAAAAATAGCAATGGCGCAAATTGCACCTGTATGGTTATGCAAAAACAAAACGATTGACAAAATAAAATCTTTAATA